>JACRLF010000053.1 GCA_016235365.1 Deltaproteobacteria bacterium
CCCCCGCTTCCTTGCAAAATTTCCCAACCGCCGAAAAATTGACGCGGCGGCTTGACCGATATTGACATTTGAGATAAACTTGTGTTAGAATGCAATGATTTTCTGTCTTCAATAGCAATCCCTATAAGGATGGGTTTATGGCAAAGAAAAATAACGGCAATAACGTCACTCAAGCCTCAGGCGCGGGCAGCGGCAACCACGACCTGTTGAGCCTCATAGACATAGGCAAAGACAAGGGTTTTTTGACCTATGACGAAATAAACGACGCGTTCCCCGAGGATAACTTCTCGGTGGAGGAGATGGACAATCTCCTCGAGACGCTCGGCGAGCTCGGCATAGACATAGTCGATACCGCCGAAAAGGGCGCCGAGGCCCAGGAAGCCGCCGAGGCAAAGGAAGAGATCCTTGAGGCCGAAAGGGTGGAGGACCCCGTAAGGATATACATGAGGGAGATGGGCGCTGTCCCCCTCCTCAAAAGAGAGGAAGAGATAGTCTACGCCAAGAGGATAGAGGAGGCCCGGGCAGGGCTCAGAAAACTCACCCTGAGCAGCCCCTTCGCGGCAAGGGAGGTCTTAAGGGTAGTAACGAGGGTCAAAAGCGGCAAGGCATCCTTGAGGGACCTCATGGAAGAGGCCGAAGAGGTAGGCCAGTATGACGAGGCCTATGCCGAGGAGGTGACCACAAGGCTTGAGAGGCTCAAGAGGAGAAAGGCCGGGAACGCGTACAAACTCCTCAAAGACGTAAACCTGAGCAATAACCTCATAAGAAGGATCATAAAACGGATAGTGCGCTTCGAGCACTTCATCGAGAGGGAAGAGAACAAGAAGGGCCCGCGCAAGGCCGATAGGGCGAAACTGCGCATAAAGAGGATATTCAAGCGCCTCGAAATAAAGAGGGCGGACCTGAAGGAAGTCTCCAGGGAGGTCAAGGTACATGACTTCAACATGTGGGAGGCCAAACAGAGGCTCATCGAGGCCAACCTGAGGCTCGTGGTGAGCATCGCCAAGAGGTACGTCAACTTGGGGCTCAAGTTCTCCGACCTCATTCAGGAAGGCAACATAGGCCTGATGAAGGCGGTAGATAAGTTCGACTACAAGAAGGGGTACAAGTTCTCCACGTACGCCACGTGGTGGATAAGACAGGCCATAACAAGGTCCATCGCCGACCACGGCAGGACCATCAGGATACCTGTCCACATGATAGAGACCATAAACAGGCTCCTTCAGACGTCCCGCCAGCTCTTGAAGGAACTCGGCAGGGAGCCATATCCCGAAGAGATAGCCGAGAGGATGGACATACCCATCGCCAAGGTCAGAAGGATACTGAGGCTCATGAAGCAGACATTGAGCCTCGAAACCCCGATAGGCGACGACGAGGAGAGCTCGCTCGGAGACTTCATAGAGGACGAGAAGTCCCCGTCGCCAGCGGAAGCGGCCATAGAAAAGGACCTTACGGACCAGACCAGCCTCGTGCTCGAAACGCTCACCCCGCGCGAGGAGAAGGTCTTGAGGATGAGGTTCGGGATAGGGGAGAAGCAGGACTACACCCTCGAAGAGGTCGGCAAGGTGCTCGGCGTGACAAGGGAACGGGTAAGGCAGATAGAGGCCAAGGCCATAAGAAGACTGCGCCATCCCACCAGGGCAAAGCTCCTCAAGGGCTTCAGCGAAAGCTGAGGGGAAAATGGGAACGAAGGTGGCAAGAGGGGCAAAGGGGACGAAATTGTGGTAAAGTGGGGGCAATGGGGACGGCGCTTGATGGGCACCGGGTATATAAATAACCTGTCGCCGCTACGGTAAAGAGCAGTCAGACACTCGGCAGATCAACTCGGAAGGGACACCTGTGCAGTCTTTAGGTGTCCCTTTATTGTTTTAACAGGCATAGCGAGCTAATCCCGATAGAGCAAGCGCCTTTCCGAATACAAAACCTCCTGCTCCGCAGTTTAAAGACACCGCGTAAGAAAAATAAGAAGGCGTAAAAAGGACTCTTACCGGTCCGGTCTTGAAAAAGGCTTATGATGAGTATCTTTAAAAAAAGCCTGAGGGCCAAGTTCACACTGATCCTCTTCCTGTACGGGGCTCTGCCGCTTACGGCGGCCAGCGTCTTTTTCTACTACACGGCTAAGGACGCCCTCTTTGAAAACGTCTTCAGGGAGCTCAGGTGGAACGCGGACGGCATAGCCTCGGTTCTGGAATCCCACTTCATAGAAACCTCCAGGAACCTCGTCATAGCCTCCAAGAATACCGCCTTCGCCATGTACTTCACCGACCACGGCAACAGTGCGTACTGGCGCAATGAGCAGAAAAAGACGCTCAAGTACTTGCGGTCCATATACCCGGATATGCTCGATGAGGCCTGCTTCATAGATTCCACCGGGCAGGAGATATCAAGGATAATATACGATAAGGTAGCCAACGATGATGAGCTGTCATCGGATGAGCACCGGAGAACTTTCTTCAAAAACAGCTTTGACATGGGGGAGGCGGAGGTATATCAGGGCAGGCCCGAGATCTCCGAAGACAGCGGCAGGTGGGTCATCCCCAACGCGACACCCATATACGTGAACGGCGGGAAGGTCGCTATCCTCCACTTTGAGATAACGATGACCTACTTCCAGCTTCTCCTCAAAAGGGCCATAAACCCCGACAGGGGCTACGGGTTCATCTTGAACAACGAAGGTGAGTTCATGGCCAATACGCTCATGGACCTGAGCGAAAGCGGCCCATTCCCCCGCGCCGTCACACAGGAGACGGCTCCGTCGCTCTCCAGGGTCTACAAAAAGATGACCGACGGCGAGAGCGGCATCGAGCAGTTCTCAAGCGGCGGCAAGGAATTCTACGTCATCTTCAGGCCGATAAGCACGTCGTACATGAAAGGACGAAACGCCAACAGGTGGAGCATGGCTTACGCCATCCCGGCCGACAGGGTATACCTGGAGCTCAACATAATAAGGTATAACGTGATCGCGCTGGCCGTCACTTTCATCGCCGTCATCCTTGCAGCCTATGCCGTCGGCAACCACATCACAAAGCCCATAAGGGCGCTGGCCGGCGCCACGAACAGGCTCGCCGCGGGCGAGACCCCGGAGATAGACATCAAACGCGAGGACGAGATAGGTCAGCTCTCCTCCTCCTTCAATATGATGGTGGGGGCGGTCAAGAAGAGGGATGCGGCGCTTGAGGCCCTTGCTACAAAAGACGGGCTTACGGGCCTGTATAACTACAGGCACTTCATGGAAACCCTCGATAAAGAGGTCAAGAAATCGGCACGGTTCGGCCGTCCGCTCTCGCTCCTCATTATAGACATCGACCACTTCAAAGACTATAACGACACGAACGGACATATCCAGGGGAATGAGGCGCTCAAGAAGATAGCGGACATCTTCGGGGGGTCCGTAAGGGACGTGGACATCGCGGCGCGCTACGGGGGCGAGGAGTTCGCCGTCATACTGCCCGAGACGCTCCTTGAGGGCGCCGTTAAAGCGGCCGAAAGGATACGGGAGAATGTCGAGAGGGCATCGTTCCCCGGCGAGGAGTCTCAGCCCGGCGGCTCCCTTACGGTAAGCATCGGGGCGGCGGCGTTCCCCGAGGCCGCAACCGATGCCGCCAATCTCATTGAGGCCGCTGACATGGCGCTGTACAAGGCCAAATCGCTCGGGAGGAACAGGATATGCTCGGTATACGGCTGACAGGGCCTAATGAACATACATAGCGAGCGCATTCCCCTAAGCCCAAGCTGCGGGGTCAAGCGAGCGAATAGAAAAGATACTCCCTTATATGTCGAAGATTCCCCGCGGCTTGCCGCGGGGAGCTTCAACCCTGCCCTCAAACGCCCTCTCGACCTCCTCAACGGCCATGCCGTCCACGCTGACCCGTTTGTCCCTTGACCTGAGGCCGGAGGCGATACCGAGGGAGCTCTTCCTGACGCGCAGGATATCGGAGAGGAATTCTATAAGGGCCCTGTTCGCCTCCCCCTCTACCGGAGGGGCCGTAAGCCTTATCCTGAGGGAACCTTCCATGACGCCTTCTATAGCGTTCCCGGATGCCCTCGGCTGAAGCCTTACCCTTAAGAATACGCCCTTTGGAGAGCTCTCGATAAAAGGGTATCTACTCTTCCTCTGGCGGCAGGGGGGTGATTTCGGGCGTATCATCAGGCTTTTCGGGCTCCTCCTCCAGGAAGAGAGTCGAGGAATGGTACTCTATGATCGCCTTCATCGCGGTCTCCAGCTCGATACGCTGTCTCTTGAGCCTGTAGATATCGTCCTGCAGGGCCGTGGCGCGTTTGTGAGCGTCCCTTATTATCTCATCAGCCCTGACCCGCGCCTCCGCCACTATCAGCTCCGCCTCTTTCACGGCGTTGTTCTTGAGGTCTTCCACCATCTTATGGGCGGTCGTTATCGTGCCCTTGAGCATGTTCTCACGTTCGACATGCTCCGCAAGCTGGCGCGCCGACTCTTTGAGTTTGCCCTCAAGCTCGGATATCTCCCTTGCCGCGTCCGCAAGCGCCTCGGCGGCGAGGTCCTTGAGGGCGTCCACCTCCTTCTTGTCATAACCCCTCAGGGCCTTATTGAACCGGTGGCTGCTTATCTCAAGGGCGGTCACCCTCATATTCTTCCTGTCCTGAGCCTTAGCGCGACATCAACGAGCGTCGCTATCAAGAACCTCTTCAAGAACAACAGCGCCAGCAACACTATGAGCGGCGAGAGGTCGATGCCGCCCATGTACGGCAGAAACCTCCTCACCCTGCCGAGCACGGGCTCGGTCGCCTGGTAGAGAAACCTGACTATCGGGTTGTAAGGGTCCGGGTTTACCCACGACAGGATCGCCCTGGCGATTATTATCCAGAAGTATATCTCGATAGCGTAACTGAGTATGTCTGTAAACGCCTCTATCAGGTGCGTGAAAACGAACATCAATATCTCCTTAACGTTAATCGGGTGGATAACGAAAATACCGCCCTTTTTTCTAACAGGTTGTTGAAAAACCCTCGCGTCCGTTCAGGCTGTTCAAAAAGCTCCCGACCCACGCCACTTGGCGTGGGTGCCCCGAAGGCGTCGAGGAGCGAGGAATGAGGCGTATTTTGTCTATACGCCGCAGTGACGAGCGACGATGACAACGCAGTAGATGGACTTTTTCAACAGCCTGCTATAACTCTGCTATCCGTCTGGCGCAGAATTTTGATCGTATTTGTGGTTGAAGCTCCCCAGCCCCAAGCCGCGGGCCTCGCGCTCGCTATGCATGTTCAGGCGACGGCCGGAAGCCCGTGCGCCGGAGAGACGCGGTTCTTAAAATTCCCCTAAGCCCAAGCTGCGGATAATTTTCAAGTAAGGAATTTATCGTTTGTAATTCGCTCGCTCCTCCCCTAAGCCAAGCTGCGGGGAATCCGCTCGCTATGCTTGTTGAAAGGGCGCTCAGATAGCCCTGGAAAGGGGCGTGCCCTTCTCGAATTCGGACTGGACTTTCTTGAACTCATCCATGACGACGTCCTCGAGCATCTGCCTTGTCGGCTTATCGAGGGGATGGACGAGGTCCCTGTAGGTGCCGTCTTTCATCTTCTTGGCGGGCATGGCGATAAAATAGCCGCTTGTGCCCTTTATGACCTTCATATCCCTTACGACGAAACAATCGTCGAGTTTTATAGTCACATACGCCTTCAGCTTTTCATCTCCGTCAACGGGAAGTACCTTGATCTCAGTGATTTTCATGCGCAACCTCCTTTAGGGTTTTGGCTGTTTTCGCACTACCACCGTCGTGGCGCGTTCTACGGCTGTGGCGAGTTTGGATGAATGTTTCGGGGGTTTTTTTGTTGCTGTAACACCGGCAAAAAATTTAAATATTCGACTCGATCATCTGTAATGCCGGCCATTCAAGGCTGCAGGACATCTTAACTGGAAAGCTCTACCAGGTTGTTGAAAAAGTCCATCTACTGCGTTGTCATCGTCGCTCGTCACTGCGGCGTATGGACAAAATACGCCTCATTCCTCGCTCCTCGACGCCTTCGGGGCACCCACGCCAAGTGGCGTGGGTCGGGAGCTTTTTGAACAGCCTACTGCTTTGAAGACCCCGTGCTTTTAAGCCCGGTAGTGGAAAAAATCCTTAATCGTCATTGCGAGGAGCGGTTTCATGCGACGAGGCAATCTCGCGGCGTGCCAGTCTCCATCGCCGCCCAACTTCCATCGCCGACGATATCCTCCCTCTCACCCCTTTCTCACTCCCCACTTCACACTCCCTCTCCCCCTTACCTCGCATCCCCACCCGGCGACTATACAAAATATGTATTGCAATCATAATGCCAATCCATGACGGCCTGAAAAAATAGCGAAACACTTGATGATTTGAAAAATTTTAGTTGATTTATTTAAGCTGACGTTGATTTGATGCATATTTTTTTATGCATCAATGCACAAATAAATGTACTTCCGTGCGCATTACATCTGATAGGGAGGTGGAGCAAAGGGGTCATGCGAGTAAATGGGGACAGGGAGGATGCGATTGTTGACTTTAATGAATGATTGGTTTACTCTATGCGCATAATGAAAAAACTGACATACGGCAGCGCGGGCGTAAACATAGACGAAGGGATGAGGCTTGTCGAGCTTATAAAGCCCGCCGTCCGTTCGAGTTTCAGAAAAGAGGTGCTCGGCGGCATCGGAGGGTTCGGCGCGCTCTTCTCCGCGCGGTTCAGGAAGCTCAAGGACCCGGTGCTGGTGTCGTCCACGGACGGGGTCGGGACAAAGCTCATGGTCGCTTTCATGGCCGGCTCGCACTCAACCGTCGGCATAGACCTCGTGGCCATGAGCGTCAACGACATCCTCGTAGCCGGCGCGGAACCGCTCTTTTTCCTCGACTACTTCGCAACCGGCAGGCTTGACGCGAAGAAGGCCTCCGAGGTCATCAAGGGCATCGTTAGGGGGTGCAGGACGGCAGGGTGCGCCCTCATAGGCGGGGAGACGGCGGAGATGCCGGGCCTGTATAAACCGCTTGAGTACGACCTCGCCGGGTTTGCGGTAGGCGTCGTGGAGCGCAGGAAAATAATAGACGGTTCCAGGATAAGGCCCGGGGACAGGGTCATCGGCCTCGCATCGAGCGGCCTCCACAGCAACGGGTACTCCCTTGCGAGGAAGGTCATCTTCGAACGGCTCGGGCTCACGGTGAAAAGCGTGCCAAAGGGCTTCAAGTACGACATCGGCACGACGCTCCTTACCCCCACACGTATATACGTAAAGCCCGTATTGAGGCTCCTCGATGAGTTCACGGTGCTTGGCATGGCCCATATAACCGGTGGCGGATTCACCGAAAATATCCCGAGGGTCCTGCCCAGGGGGCTCAAGGCCGTTATAAGAAGAGGTTCGTGGCCAATCCCGAAGATATTCAGCCTCATACAGGCCGGAGGCTCGATAGATGACGCAGAGATGCTGAGGACGTTCAACTGCGGGGTCGGTCTTGTGCTAATCGTGAGGGAAAAGGACGAATCTGCCGTGATCAAAAGGCTCAGGGCGTTGAGGGAGCGGCCCTACTCCATAGGGGTGATAGCCGGGAAAAAGGGCGGGGGCCCTGACGTCGAATTCACGGATTGAGGGTCTGTTGTCTAACGGATTCCTAAAAGACTCTGAGTTTATTCAGGCTGCTCAAAAAACTTCATATGCGAGGCGTCGAGGAGCGAGGAATGAGGCGTACTTTTTCCGTACGCCGCAGTGACGAGCGACGATTTTTTAGCGTTCTGAAGCCACAACGGTTTTTTTAGCCCCGGTGGGTTCATTGACGAAGCAGATGGACTTTTTCAGCAGCCTGGATTGAGGGGATGTTATGCTCAAGATAGGAGTACTGGTCTCCGGGGGCGGCACAAACCTCCAATCCATAATAGACTCCATAGAAGGCAAAAGGCTCGACGCCTCCATAGCCGTGGTAATAAGCAACAACCCGGACGCCTTTGGACTTGAGCGCGCAAGGAGGCGCGGCATAAGGACCGAGGTGCTGACCAAGGAAGGCTTTGCCGCAAGGGAGGCCTACGACCTTGCGCTCGCCGCGCTCCTCAAGGGGCACGGCGTCGAGCTTATAGTGATGGCCGGGTTCATGCGGATACTCTCGCGCCCGATGCTTGAAGCCTTCCCAATGAGGATAATGAACATCCACCCCGCCCTGCTGCCTTCATTCCCCGGCCTCGACGTACAGAAAAAGGCCCTTGAGTTCGGGGTGAAGTTCTCCGGCTGCACCGTACATTTCGTGGACGATGGGCTCGATAACGGCCCGATCATCATCCAGGCAGTGGTCCCGGTCAAGGACAATGACACGGTAGAGGCCCTCGGCAAGAGGATACTGGCCGAGGAACACAGGATATACCCGCAGGCCATCCAGCTCTTCTCCGAAGGCAGGCTCCGCGTGGAGGGCAGACGTGTCTTCGTCAAGGGGGGCGCGGAACCCGACTTCGCCCTTGAAAATCCAGTTGTGACGATATTCGGCAACGGATAGGGTACAGGCCCCTGAAAACGTCCTTCACATTGAAGATTCCCCTATGCCCAAGCCGCGCTTAATCTTCGACATATAAGGAAGTATCTATATTCTATTCGCTCGCTTGACCCCTAACAGGTTGTTGAAAAACCCTCGCGTTCGTTCAGGCTGTTCAAAAAGCTCCCGACCCACGCCACTTGGCGTGGGTGCCCCGAAGGCGTCGAGGAGCGAGGAATGAGGCGTATTTTGTCCATACGCCGCAGTGACGAGCGACGATGACAACGCAGTAGATGGACTTTTGTCCATACGCCGCAGTGACGAGCGACGATGACAACGCAGTAGATGGACTTTTTCAACAGCCTGCTAATCCCAAGCCGCGGGCCTCGCGCTCGCCATGCATGTTCAACCGATGCGGCAAAAAACCCCTATCATAATAAGCGCATGCCTCCTGGGGCTCAATACCAGGTACGACGCAAGCTCGGCCCTTTCATTCGAGGCCGTAAGGCTCCTTGAAGGGAGGGCCTTTATCCCGGTCTGCCCTGAGCAGTTGGGAGGGCTCCCCACGCCGAGGCCGAAGGCGGAGTTCGACTGCGGCTCAGGCGCCGACGCGCTCAAAGGCGACTGCCGGGTGATGGATGAGCGGGGCCTTGACGTCACCGAAAACTTCGTCAGAGGGGCGCAGGAGGTCTTGAAGGTGGCAAGGCTTTCAGGGGCTGCCGAGGCCTTTCTCAAGGAGAAGAGCCCGTCTTGCGGCCCGACGACGGTGGTCAAGGGCGGAAAGACCGTTGCCGGAGAGGGCGTTACGGCGGCCCTCCTTAAGACGGAAGGGGTTACGGTAAAGGGGTTTTAATGTATCCTTCGGATACCCTGCGGCCTGGCCCCCGGCGTGGTTCATCGCGGGCGCGCCGTGCGATAGGAGCCATTGCGGACGCAGTTCCCGTCTACGGTCAGATCGATAGCGTGGAAATTTTCGTAACGCAAACCCGCTCCACGCATTGACTGTAAAAGACTTTTTCAGCAAACTCTTAAAACCCGTTGATCGTGATGACGTACCAGTAGTATTTGACGAACTCTATCAGGAGTATCACAAAACTGTTCCCGCTCCACCACCAGCTCTCGTCGAAGTTGGGCGTCGATACGCTGTAGGTCTCTATCCTGACCCCGGGCGGGAGGACCCGGGAGAATATGTAGTCGGCCCTCTTCATGTGATAGAGCGACGTGATAAGGATCATGGACCTGATATCGTACGCGCCCAGCAGCTTCTTCACCTCGATGGCGTTCTCGTACGTGCTCTTGGACCGCTTCTCAAGTATTATCTTGAACTTCTCCTTATTGTTTATTTTTTTCAGGTATATGGAATCGATATCGGCGTCCTAGTGCACTCCGCTCATGATCAAGACCCCGGCCGCCTCCGTCCTGAGGAGGTTGAGCCCCTCCTCCACCCTCCCCTTTCCCCCGGTCAATACCACTATGGCGTCGGCCTTTCCAACGCCCGTCCGATACTCCATCGTCTCACGGACGAATTTCAGGAAGAGAAGCGCTATCACGGCGAAAAGGAGAAAGACGACCGATAAAATTATGTAGTTGCGCTTTTTCACCGCGGATCGCCCTTGCGTTTCTCCCGTATGGCCGGGGGTGACATGTTAACCCCATCCCCCCTTAAAAAAAACTTGCTTTTACAGATTATATATGTTAAAAAATTGGGATAAATTTTTTGGAGGTTAAGCACATGGCAGCCACATGTGAAGTTTGCGGAAAAGGGCCGGTCTACGGGAACAACGTAAGCCATGCCAACAACAAGACCAGGAGAAGGTGGAACCCCAACCTTCAAACAGTCCGCGCCGGCTCCGGGGCCGTGACAAAGGCCGCCTGACGCGCCTATCCGTCCCAACGGAGTCCGCGCGCATCCGTGCGATGGCATGATAAGCCGGCGAGATACGCCTGACTCTTCTCAGACGCACCTTTTGATAATCAGGAATATCAGGATAGAGACCCGCGGCTAAAGAGCCGCGGGTCTTTTATTTTCCAGGCCCGCGCGCCGGATATATAGCAGGTTGTTGAAAAACCCTCGCGTCCGTTCAGGCTGTTCAAAAAGCTCCCGACCCACGCCACTTGGCGTGGGTGCCCCGAAGGTGTCGAGGAGCGAGGAATGAGGCGTATTTTGTCCATACGCCGCAGTGACGAGCGACGATGACAACGCAGTAGATGGACTTTTTCAACAGCCTGATAGACGGCGGGTTGCAATGAACCCACCCCGGGCTTAAGAACGTTAAAAAAACGTCAACCCACTGAAAGGGCTATGGCGTCTATCTCTATATCGACCCCCCTGGGCAACCCCCTGACCTCAACCGTCGCCCTGGCCGGGTACGGCTCGGTGAAGAACTCGCCGTACACGCCGTTCATCTCGTTGAACGCCGAGAGGTCTTTGAGGAATACCGTAGTCTTTACCACGTCCTTCATCGACGCCCCCCCTCCCTCGAGGACCATCTGGAGGTTCTTGAGCACCTGCCTTGTCTGTGCGGCGATGCCGCCCGGCACTACGGCGCCCGAGGCCGGGTCTATCGGTATCTGTCCGGAGAGGAAGATGAAGTCCCCCGCCTTGACGCCTTGAGAGTACGGGCCTATGGCCTGCGGGGCCTTGCCGGTCTTTATCTCTGCTTTAGCCATCTCCATCCCAATCTCCTCGGTTAATGGTGCGGCCGCGGGGTGATTCCCGCGCCCCACGCCCATGCGCCAGCGGCCTCAGACTATCTCCGGCTCGCCATCTTTGGCAAGGCCCTTTATCCGCTCCACCTTAAGCACCTTTTTTATCTTCTGCAGAGACCTGATTATGTCCTTGAGGTGCTCAAGGTCGTTAACCTCGATCTCGAACCTGCATATCGCCCTGTTGTCGTCGTTGCTGGTGTTTATCTCCGCGCTCGAGATGTTGGCGTCCGCCGACTTGATGGCGTTGGTCATGTCGGCAAGCAGCCCCTTTTCGTTCTTTGAGACGACCTCTATCTTGACGGGCCTGGTGGTCCTGGCCTTTTTGTCCCACGCCACCTCTATCATCCTGTCCCTGTCCACGTGCAGGAGGTTAGGACAGTTGGCCGCGTGCACGGCGACCCCCTGGCCGTGGGTCAAAAACCCCCTTATGTCGTCGCCCGGAAGAGGTGTGCAGCACCTGGCGAACCTGACCATGATGTCCTCGACACCTCTTACCATGATGGCGCTCTTGGAGACCTTCTCGGGCTTGAACCTGTCAAGCACCCTCCTGAAGGGGGAGACCTTCTGCTTCTGCCCGAGCTTCTCCGGCGGGAGTATCTTGCCGAGGACCTGCAATACCGAGACCTTGCCGTAGCCTATGCTCGCCAGGAGGTTGTCCATGTCCGGCAGGCCGAACCCCTCCCTCGCTATCTTTTCTATTTCCCCGGACTTGACAGCCCTGGAGTACTCGAGGCCGTGCTTGGCGAACTCCTTCTCGCATATCTCCTTGCCGAGGTCGATGCTCTTCTCCCTCTCGTCGGTCTTTATCCAGTGGCGTATCCTTGCCTTGGCCTTTGAGCTTACCACGAACTTGAGCCAGTCCTTGCTCGGATGGTGGGCCTGGGAGGTTATTATCTCCACGACGTCGCCGTTCCTGAGCTTGTGCTTCAAGGGCACCATCCTGCCGTTGACCCTGGCCCCGGAGCACTTGCCGCCTATGTCGGTATGTATGGCGTAGGCGAAGTCCACGGGGGTGGCCCCGAGGGGGAACTCCTTCACGTCCCCCTTGGGCGTGAACACGAAGACCTCCTGCGGGAAGAGGTCGACCTTGAGCGATTCCATGAACTCGTCCGAATCCTTGATATCCCTCTGCCACTCAAGGAGCTGGCGGAGCCAGGCAAAGCTCTTGTCGTCCTTGCCCTCGAGCACCTTGCCTTCCTTGTACTTCCAGTGGGCCGCAATCCCGTACTCGGACACCCTGTGCATCTCTTCGGTCCGTATCTGTACCTCCATCCTCACCCCGTAGGGGCCGACGACGGTGGTATGGAGGGATTGGTAGAGGTTGGCCTTGGGGATGGCTATATAGTCCTTGAACCTGCCGGGCACGGGCTTCCATACCGAATGTATTATGCCGAGCACGTTATAGCACTCCCTCACCGACCCGACGATTATCCTGAACGCTATGATGTCGTGGATGTTCTCGAACTCGGCGTCCTGCTCCACCATCTTGTTGTGTATGCTGTAGATGTGCTTCGGCCTTCCGGTCACCTCGCCGGAGACGTCGTGCTCCTTCAACTTCTCCTCTATTATCTTTTTTACGTTCTCTATGTAGTCTTCCCGCGATACAAGCGCCTTTGACACCATCTCCTCAAGCCAGGAGCACCTCTCGGGTTCGAGATATTTGAAGGCGAGGTCCTCAAGCTCGGTCTTTATCCACCCGATGCCGAGCCTGTTGGCGAGCGGGGCGTATATGTCGAGGGTCTCCCTGGCGACCTTGTGCTGCTTGTCCGGGGCGAGGGCCCCAAGGGTTCTCATGTTATGTAGCCTGTCGGCGAGCTTTATCAATATGACGCGGATGTCCCTGCCCATGGCAAGGACCATCTTGCGGAAGTTCTCGGCCTCGTGGTCGGCCTTCTTCTCAAAAGTCACGCGGCTCAACTTGGTCAACCCGTCGACAAGGGCCGCCACCTCGGAGCCGAAGAGCTCCTCTATCTTCTCTATCGTCGTATGGGTGTCCTCCACCGTGTCGTGGAGGAGCCCCGTTGCTATGCTCGGGGCGTCCATCTTGAGGCCCGTCAGTATGTAGGCCACCTCTATCGGGTGGGTCAGGTACGCCTCCCCGGACAGGCGGGTCTGGCCCTGGTGGACCACGCCCGAGAATACATAGGCCTTTTTTATGACCTCGAGGTCGGCCGCGGGGTTGTAGGCCGCTACCTTTTCAAGGATGTCTTCTAATCTTACCATATTGACAATTTAACCTAAAAAACCGGAATTTTCAATAGATAAGAAGGCTTGGGAGCAGTCTACCTCTTGCTTTATCTCCCCTTTTTTGTTATATTTTAAAATTCAGAAGCGTTTAATTGAAGCTCCCCGCGGCTTTTCCGCGGAGAATCTTCGACATATAAGGAAGTATCTATATTCTATTCGCTCACTTGACCCCGCAGCTTGGGCTTAGGGGAATGCGCTCGCTATGCATGTTCAACAAGACCTGCTCCGTGCGTTATTGAAAATATACCATCTGTTCCCCGCGGCCTTGGCTTAGGGGGAGGTTTCTGTATGCGTCGTCTAAAACCGGTCCTTATCGCGTCGGCCGTCATCGTTGTCATCGTTCTCGGCTCCTACTACTATTTTACGCGCAACCTCCCGTCTTTAAAAAACTTCGAGGAGTACCATCCCAACCTTGTAACCAAGGTATACTCCCAGGACGGCCGCGTCATCGGGGAGTTCTTCATCGAGAAGAGGGTGGTCGTCCCGCTCCAGAAGATGCCCAGGCACCTCATATACGCCTTTCTCGCGGCGGAGGACCACAATTTCTTCGAGCACGAGGGCATAAGCTACACCGGCATCTTCAGGGCGTTTTACAAGAACCTGCTGGCCGGCAAGGTCGTCCAGGGCGGCTCCACCATCACGCAGCAGGTCGCCAAGAGCTTTCTTGGCCCGGAAAGGAAGCTCTCGCGCAAGATCCGCGAGGTCATCATGGCCTACAGGATAGAGAAGCACCTGACCAAGGACGAGATACTCAACCTCTACCTGAACCAGATATACTTCGGCAACGGCGCCTACGGCATAGAGACGGCCTCCGAGGCCTACTTCGGCAAGAACGTCGAGGAGCTCGACCTCGCCGAATCCGCCATGCTCGCCGGGCTTCCAAAGGCCCCCTCAAGGTACTCCCCTTACGCGAACTTCACCCTCGCCAAAAAACGGCAGGAGTTCATACTGAACCGCATGGCCGAGGAGAAGTACATCTCTCTGTCCGAGGCCAAAAGGGCCGCGCAGAAAAAGCTCCGCTTCAAGCCGAAGAGGGCCGAGAGCCTCTGGGTCGGCCCGTACTTTACCGAGCACGTGCGCAGATACATAGAGGACAAGTACGGGGAAGACACCCTTTACAGGGGCGGGCTTGAGGTCTACACGACCCTCGACGTGGAGATGCAAAAGGCCGCCAACGTTGCCGTGAGTGAGGGAATAAGGGACTACGACAAGAGGCGGGGCTACAGGGGGCCCGGAACCGTCCTGAAATCAAAAGAAGACCTGGCGAAGTTCAATGAGGAGGCGGCAAAGAGGCTCTCGGGCGTCTCTATAGAGCCCGGACTTATCCTCCAGGGCGTCATCACGTCGGTCAACACGAGGGATATGACCCTCCTTGTGGACCTCGGAGGACGGCGGGGCGTCATCTATCCAGCCGACATGGAGTGGGCGCGGCTCTACAACACATCCAACAGCCCGGACGGCGGCAGGCGCCAGGAACTCCACAGGACGTTCCATGCAGGCGACGTCATCGAGGTGATGGTGAAGTCCGCCCCGGCGGACGGGTCTTCGCCCATCCCGCTGAAGCTCGAGCAGGAGCCTGCGGCGCAGGCGGCGCTTCTGGCCATGGACCCCGGAACCGGAGCGATAAAGACGATGGTCGGGGGCGTGGATTTTTCCAAGAGCCAGTTCAACAGGGCGATTCAGGCCCAGAGACAGCCCGGCTCGTCCTTCAAGCCCATAATATACACCGCCGCGATGGATAAGAACTACACCCCCGCGTCCATAGTCGTGGACTCCCCACTTGTCTTCGAGGAGGCCATGAAGGACGAGAAGTGGAGGCCCCGGAACTACGACGAGCAGTTCCTCGGCCCCACAACCGTAAGGGACGGGCTGGCTAAATCGAGGAACGTGGTGACCATCAAGATACTCAAGGACATAGGGGTCGATTACGCGATAAGCTACGCCCGGCTCTTAGGCATACAGTCCCCCCTTGCACGGGACCTGTCCATAGCGCTCGGCTCCTCGGCCGTCTCGCTCCTTGAGATGACTACGGCCTTCTCAACGCTTGACAACATGGGCGTAAGGCCGGACCCCCTTTTCATAATTAGGATAACAGACAGGGCAGGCAACGTGCTTGAGGAGAACGCGCCGAAATCCACCCCGGTGATAAGCCCGCAGACCGCGTACATAATGACGACGCTCCTGCAAAGCGTCATAGACTACGGCACCGGGATGCGGGCGAAGTCGCTCGGCAGGCCCGCGGCAGGCAAGACGGGCACGACCAACAACCTGAACGACGCGTGGTTCATCGGTTATGTCCCCGGTCTTGCGGCCGGGACGTGGATAGGTTATGATGATGAAAAGCCCCTCGGAAGGGGCGAGACCGGCGGAAGGGCGGCCCTGCCCATATGGCTGAAGTTCATGAAAGATGCGACCTCTACAATGCCTGTGAGGACCTTCCAGGCCCCGGACGGGCTCGAGTACGCCAAGATAGACCCGGAGACAGGGCTTCTTGCCGGGCCTTCGACAGCGGACGCGGTCTTCGAGGTCTTCAAGACCGGCACTGCCCCGGCCGAGGCGTCGTCGGACAAGGGCAAATCGCGCGCATCGGACTTCTTCATGATGGACACCGGTTCCAGCCCGGCGAGGGTTAAAAGGGCTGAGCCTGAGGAATACGCGGACTGACGTACGAATGGAAGAACTTAAGGACACATACCAGCGCAGGATAGACTACCTGCGGATTTCCGTCACGGACAGGTGCAACCTGAGGTGCGTCTACTGCATGCCCCCGCAGGGCATAGACCTGATGGAGCCCCAGGGGATACTGCGCTACGAAGAACTCATGAGGGTGGCGCGCATAGCCGCCGGACACGGAGTGACGAAGATACGGGTCACCGGCGGAGAGCCGCTCGTCAGGAAGGGCATAGGGGAGTTTTTAAGGGACCTCTCCTCCATCCCCGGCATAGATGACCTGAGCCTGACGACCAACGGGGTACTGCTGAAGGAGTACTCCCAGAGGCTCAAGGACGCGGGGCTCAAGCGGGTCAACGTCAGCCTCGACTCGATGAATCGGGAACGGTTCCTGAAGATGACGCGCGGGGACAACTTGAAGGACGTGCTCGACGGGATCGAAACCGCGCACGGGGCCGGGCTCGTCCCGGTGAAGATAAACATGGTCGTCATAAAGGACTTTAACGACGACGAAGTGGTGGACTTCGCCAGGCTCTCACTCGAAAAACCCTACCACGTAAGGTTCATAGAGTACATGCCGTTCAACTCCTCGGAGGGCTGGCAGAGGGACAAGTGCCTTCCGGCAAGACAGTTAAAGGAGGTTATCGAGGCCCGCATAGCCCCTCTTGAGCCCGCGGATACGTCAAGGGGATGCGCCGGCCCGGCGCGCAGGTTCAAATTCAGGGACGCCCCCGGCGAGGTCGGCTTCATAAGCCCGGTATCCGAACACTTCTGCGGCTCATGCAACAGGTTGAGGCTCACCGCCGACGGCAAGCTCAGGACCTGCCTCTTCTCGGACAACGAAATAGACATAAGAGCGGCCCTCAGGGACGGCTCGAGCGACGGGGCGGTGGAGGCGCTCCTTTTCAAGGCCGTAAAGGAGAAGCCGGAGCGGCACCACATAAACGAGAATATTTTCAAACGGTGCAGCCGGACGATGAGCCTGATAGGGGGGTAGGGGGGGGCCGCCTGCTGACGGTTAAACACGGAAAAGTTTTTTGGGCGGGTTAGGCGTAAGCCGTAACCCGCCGGATGTCAGACAACCATTCGGCGGGTGTGACCCGCTTGCTCCTGAAAAATATTCATTTCCAGCACCGTCGTGAGCCTTGTAGGGTGGGCTCCGCCCACCATTTCAATTGCTCTCCGCCCGCTCTGGCGGGTTCAGTGCCATAGAATGGGCTGATGCGAAGCGAAAGCCCATCGATTGTGGCTTCAGGCTGTCTTACGCCATGACAGCTTTAGAACGGCGTGTTTTTTTCGGTTCAATGCTGATTTTTAAACCAACTACACGAAGCAGATTAAAAACGCTTTCAAGTTCCGGATTGCCTTTCCTGGAAAGCATGCGATAAAGGCTTTCTCGATTTATATGCGCTTTTTTTGCGATTGCGGACATCCCACCGTGAGCCTGAGCCACATTCCGCATTGCTAAAAGAAATACTTCCTTATTCCCATCCTCGATAGCCGCGTTAAGATATACGGCGGCTTCTCGGGGGTCTTTTAACGCCTCGATCAGGTCTTCCTGATAACTCGTGTTTTTTTTAGTCATTGTTTCCTCTCTTCTTGAAATCTTTCCAATAAGCCTTTGCCTGTGAGATATCTTTTCCATCAATTTTATTGTAGCTTATAAGCTACATGGAGTCAAGTTTTTTCATGCTTATATTCGGTAGTGTAATTTATTTTGTGTGAATTTTGAAAGGTAAAAAAAGAACGCACTCCTCCCGCCGCCGCCGCAAAAATCACCTCTTCTCGAATCCGGCTGGCTGCGTTGTGGCAGCCGATACGATAAGGTCTGTGGTGGCCACTAACTTGTGCCAGACCCCTTTGGGCGCGAGGACTATTACGCCGGGCTTGAGTCTGACGGCCTCCTCCCTGCCTTCATCGGCGTAGCAGACGCCCGTGCCCTCATGGGTGAAGAAGACCTGGTCGCCCTCCGGGTGCCTGTGGTAGTCGAGCATCTGCCCGGCCCTCATGTAATAGGTGACCTGGGCCAAACGCTCCGTCTTGATGTTGGTGACCACGTTCACATCCTTGTCGTTGAAGACCTTTTCCGCAAAGACGTCGTTGTGCTGCATCCGAGCCTCCTTCTTTTTATTTCCAGCGCCGTCGGGAGTGGCTGCTCAAACCGCATGTTGAAGCTCCCCGCAGCAAGCTGCGAGGAATCTTCGACATATAAGGAAGTATCTATTTCTATGCGCTCGCTTGACCCCGTAGCAAGCTACGGGGAATACGCTCGCTATGCATGTTCAAAAAGGTATAAGCCGGCAGGAGAAAACTCCCGCCTCCACAAAAACCTCACTCGCCTATTATCTTTACGAGCGCCCTTTTTCTCCTCCCGCCGTCGAACTCGCCGTAGAATATCCGCTCCCAGGTGCCGAGGTCGAGCCTTCCCTTTGTTATGGCCACCACGACCTCCCTGCCCATGACCTGCCGTTTCAGGTGCGCGTCCGCGTTGTCCTCGCCGGTGTCGTTGTGGCGGTATGACGACACCGGCTCATGCGGCGCGAGCCTTTCAAGCCAGCGGTCGAAGTCGTGATGGAGCCCGGACTCGTCGTCGTTGATGAATACCGACGAGGTTATATGCATGGAGTTCACCAGCGCAAGGCCCTCCCTGACCCCGCTCTCATCCACGCAGGCCTGCACCTCGGGGGTGATGTTTACAAACCCGCGCCTCTGCTGGATATGGAAGAAAAGCTCTTTGCGGTAGGACTTCATCTCGCGTCTCCGTCAAAATCATATCGTCAAACTATGTTAGACGCACTGTGCCTCTCCTCTATCTTGGCGGCCAGGCCGTCGAGCCTTTTGAAGTCCTCTTCCCGCGGGCATCCCTTCACCATCACCGGCTCGATCATCTCCACCTTGAGGTTCGATATCGTGGAGGCTATCTGCTCCACCATCTTCCCGCCCCAGCCGTAGGACCCGATGATCGAGGCGAACTTGAGCTTCGGCCGCAGGGCGTTGGCGAGGAACGCCGCCGAGATAACGAGCGGGTGCGCCCCGGTAAGCACCGTCGGAGAGGCGACAACGATAGTGGCCGCGTCTACAAGGGCCATGGCGAGCTTCCCTGTGTCGGCGTGGGCGAGGTTGAACCTCTCGACCTTCACGCCCCTCTGGATGAGCCCTTCCGTCAGGTGGTCCACCATCCGCTCGGTGGAGCCGTGCATGGACGCGTACGGGATGACGACCGTGTTGGAGACCCTGTCCGATATCCAGCCCATGTGCGACTCTATTATGCAGTCCACGTGGTCGTGCACGGGGCCGTGGCTCGGTGCTATAATCTCAACATCGTACCGCGAGAACCTCTCCATGTGCTTTCTTATGCTTGTCCTGAAAGGCATCATGACCTCGGCGTAATACCTCTTGGCGGCCTCGCACACCTTCCAGTGCTCATCCATGCAGAGGGTCGACGACGCGAGGTGAGACCCGAGGAGGTCGCACGTGAATAGCACCTTGTCCTCCCTGAGATACGTGGTGAAGGTCTCGGGCCAGTGCACCCACGGGGTGTGGAGAAACTCAAGGGTCTTGTTCCCGAGGAGGAGCGTCTCGCCGTCGGCTATTGTCACCACCCTCTCCCCCGGTATGTGGAGAAGGTCCACCAGGTACTCTTTGCCCTTGGGGCTTGTGACGACCACGGCCTCCCTGTACCTTTCAAGGACGTGGGGGATGGACCCGGAGTGGTCCTGCTCGGAGTGCTGCGAGACGATGTAATCGATCCTATCGACCCCTGCAAGCTGTGAGAGAAGGACCTCGGTTTTGGACGGGTCCACGGTGTCTATCAGGGCGGTCTTTTCACCTCCCTTCACAAGGTAGGCGTTGTAGCTCGTGCCGTCGGGCAGGGGTATCAGGGAATCGAAAAGCCTCCTGTCCCAGTCCACGGCCCCCACCCAGAATATGCCGTCTTTTACCTTTTTGGGCTCCATTTGCCGCCCCCTTCCATTTTATTTTTAGCGTAAGGTGATATTAGCACAAGAACGGCGCTTTTCAAGCCTGATGGTCTACAAGGTCGCGGAAAAACTCAAAAATACATTCAGGCTGCTACATCGCCCGCTTGAAAAGAACCATGCCCGCGGTTATCGAGCAGATGGCGAAGACCGCGAGAAAGAGCAGGTCACCCCTTACGGCGTAGTAGCTGACGCCCTTGAAAAGCACTGCCCGGAGCGCGTGGACCGAATAGGTCTCCGGGTTCACCATGGAAAAAGCCTTGAGCCAGCGCGGGAAGCTCTCCACCGGGTATATGGCGCCGCTCGGAAAAAAGAATATCACGTTCAGGAAGCCCGCGAGCACCCCCACTATCCTCGGGTGGTTTATCCTGCCCATTATAACGAACATCAACCCCTGAATACCGAGCGTCGAGAGCATTATTATGATGACGACCAGCAGGAAGTCGGCAGGGGCGAGCATGCTCCAGAGGTGTATGCCGGATATGAAGGAACTCAGGAGGAGGACGAGCATGGCGAGGATGGTCGTTATCAGGAGCCCGCTCGCCGTAAGGCCGATGACGATATCGCCCTTTGTAAGGGGCGTGAGGAAGTAGCTCTCCTCAACGCCGAGGAACCTGTCCATGACCATGTTGAAGGCCCCGGTGGACATAGCACCCAGGAATATGGCCATGATGATGACCCCGGGGATGAGCGTCTGGTCGTAGTCTATCTTCTTATATAGCTCTACCTCCCTCAGGAAGACCCCGGCGCGCTCGGAGCGCACGGGTATGAACTCCCTCTGGATCTCCGGCATCGCCCTCAATACGGCTGATTGGACCGAGGCGGCTGAGATGTTCTCCGCGTTGTCGAGGAAGAGCCCTATCTCGCTCCTTACGCCGCGCTCCACGTCCCTGCTGAAGTTACGGGGGATGACCAGCACCGCCTTGAACTCCCCGCTCTTAAGCCCGCTCATCGCCTGACCCTGGTCGGCAACCCTGATGACCTTGATGGTCCTGGGCCCGGCCTCGATGGAGCGCAGCATCTCCACCATCCTCACGGCGTAAGGCCCGTTGTCGAGGTCTATGAGCGCAAGGGGCAGGTTCTTAAGCTCACCCTGGAACGAATTGCCGAGTATGACAAGATATATTATCGGCATGAGCAGGCTTATCACCACGACGAGCGGGTTTCTCAGGAACTTCCTTATATCCCTTTCGAATATGGCGAGGAAACGCTGCATCTCTCGTACCCGTGTTTTAGTGCAATGCTTCCGCTCATCGACGAAGCGTGGCCCCGGCTACCTGCCCCACTTCCTCGGGACACCGGCCCCGAGGAGGAAGCTCACCTTCTTCGCCTCCTCGTCCCTGATGGGCCGTCCGGTGAAGTGGATGAAGACGTCCTCAAGCGTCTGCTGCTTCAAGATGACTTTTACCACGTCGGCGCCGATCCCCTTCAGCCCGTCCACGAACCCGGGGATCGCGTTGGCGCCGTTCTCGGCGGAGATTATCAGCGTATCGTCCTTTACCGCGCACGACGTGACCGATGGGTTTGTCTTTATCCAGTCAACGGCCCTCTGCGCGTCACAGCCGCTTATGGTAAGCTCAACGACGTCTTTCCTGGGTATCTGCCTTTTAAGCCCCTCCACGGTGTCGAGGGCGGCTATCCTGCCGTAATCTATTATCGCCACATGGTCGCAGAGCGTCTCGGCCTCCTCCATGTAATGGGTGGTCAGGAGTATCGTAAGCTTATCGGCGCCGCGGAACTTCTCAAGAAGCTCCCAGACGACGTGGCGGCTCTGGGGATCGAGCCCTATGGTCGGCTCGTCGAGTATGAGGACGGAGGGCTTGTGCACGAGCCCTCTGGCTATCTCAAGCCTTCTCCTCATCCCGCCGGAGTAGGTCGCCACAAGGTCATCCTGCCTGTCCTTGAGCCCCACCATCGTAAGAAGCTCCTCCGACCGCTCGACCCTCTCATCCCTGCGCATCCCGTAGAACCTCGCGTATATGTCCATCGTCTCGCGGGCCGTCAGGTCGAGGTCGCTTGTCATGGCCTGCGGGACCACGCCTATCTTCGGCCTTATAAGGGTGGTCAATATCCTTATCAGGGTGGTCTTGCCCGCGCCGTTGGGGCCGAGGAGACCGAAGAAATCCCCTTCAGGTATGGAAATAGAGACCCCCTGGAGCGCGGTCACCTTGCCGTAGACCTTGACGAGGTCCGATATCTCTATGGCCATGTCCATGCTACTTGCCGAAGTATATCCTGACGTTTACGGTCATCCCCGGCTTCAGGAGGCCGGCCGGGTTCTGTGCCCTTGCCTTTACCCTGAAGGTCTTTATATCGGCGTGGCCGCGGGTGACATTCCTCTGCGTGGCAAAACCGCCCACCTCGCCTATCTCGACGACCGCGCCCTCGAAGACCTTGCCGTTCCCTCCCGTAAAGCTTATCCCGGCCCTGTCCCCGACCTTTATCCTCCGTACGTCGGTCTCCTCTATATCGATGCGCGCCCATACGTCCTTGAGCACGTCTACCGTGTAGATGGATTTGCCCGGGGCAACGGTCTCCCCCGACTCGAACGACCTGTAGACGACCAGACCGTCAACCGGGGACTTTATGACCGTGTCCTCAAGCTGCGCATCGAGGACCTTGAGCGCGGCAACGGCCTGTTCCTTCCTGGCAAGGAGCGCGGAGACCTTGGCGCGCGCGGCCTTAATGTTGGCTTCAGACACCTTGATGTTGGCCTCGGCCGACTTCCTGCGCGCGATGGCGCTATTTAAGAGAGCGATATCGGAATCGAACCCGGTCTGCGCGGCGTCGAGGTCTTTCCTGGAGAGATACCCGCCGGAGAAGAGGCCCTTTGCCCTCTCGAGGTTCCGCCCCGCCTCGTCGGCCACGGCCTTTACCCTCGCGGCCTCGGAGATAGACGCCTCGAGGTCGTATCCGGCGCTCTCAAAAAGCGCCTGTCCGTTTTCAAGGCCGACCCTGGCCTCGTTTATCTCTTCAATCGCCCCGCGGAGCGCGGCCCTGCCCTCCTCCACCCGCGCCTTGAACTCGGCCGCGTCGAGCACGACGGCTACGTCCCCGGCCTTGACGCTATCCCCCTCCTTGCAGCAGAGCCTTACTATCCTGCCGGATATCTTCGGCGTCAACTCGACCTCGGTAGCCTCCACGGTCCCGGTGGACTCGATAAAGTCCGGGGCCGCGGACCTCCGGGAAAGATAGAAGTAGAGGGCTATCAATAAAATAGCGCAGACGGCTAAAATCGCCGCAAAAAGCCGCTGCCGCTTATTGAGAATCATGAGACGGCTCCATGAAAATGCATGGCGAGCGCGAGGCCCGCAGCCTGGACTTTGGGGGCTTCAATTATATATGATGAAAAACACGGCGTATTCACGCTTACCTGGCTGGCGTACCCGGTTTTTTATTCCACGCGAGAGTAGCGGGGCCGATGCGCGATAAGGGCCCCGGACAGGCGGTGACTGAGGTCACTCCTCTACGACTTTGACGTTTGCCGCTATCATGCCGGATATCTCTATAGTCCCGCCGATGGCCGCAGAGACCGAGTC
The DNA here is from genome assembly GCA_016235365.1 of Deltaproteobacteria bacterium. GTDB lineage: Bacteria > Desulfobacterota > GWC2-55-46 > GWC2-55-46 > GWC2-55-46 > JACRLF01. The sequence goes on from JACRLF010000053.1 coordinate 23,584, forward strand.
CTTGTCCCACTCCTTGCCGTCCTGCCTCCAGACCCCGTTCAGCACTAACTTCTCGCCGTCGCGCAGGTGTTCAAGGGGGGGCTTTCTCGTCCTGTAGCGCGGTATGAGCAGGAGGCTGCTGAAGCGCATGTCCTCGAATGCCACGGGGTCGCAATTGGCCACGAACCAGTACTCCTTGATGCCCTCTATCTTCTGCTCCCTGCCCGGGACCTGGACAAAACGCTCCATCTGCTCCTTTTCTATAGCGCGCGAGCCTTCCAGTCCATCCACCACGGTAGCGATTATCGCATTGGTGCCGTCACCCGCATTGAACTTCTTCGGTTCTCCAACCTCGAGTCTTATCTTCATTGCCTGCCTAACCCCTTCTATATGATTTTTTCTTTGTGTTTCATATGATATCAGCATACGGGCCGCGTGAAAAGGATTTTTTCCACGGGCGCTTTAGTCCGCGATCAGCCATCCATTGTCCGCCGGGAATCGCGCCGGATGGCGTCAAGCCCGCCGCTTAACCACCTGCAACGGCAGAAGGAACGGCGAAGCCGCGCTCGCTCATACCCCAAAGTAGATCACTACCATCCCGTTAACTCTACCTGTAAGGGCGCCACGGCTAAAAAAGCCCTTGCTGATAAAGGGAATCCCAGGCCCAAGCAGGTGGGCCATATTTTATGGGACAGCAGTGAAAGGAGATATAAAAAAGGCTTTTATCTTGACTAAGCCGCTTCATTATAGTATAAAGCAATATCCAAGCGAGAGTCGAAGATTCCCCGCGGCAAGCTGCGGGGAATGCACTCGCTATGCATGTTCATAGGGTTGCGGGCGTAAGTTGTTTGGCGCCAAGCGACGGACGTGGACAGAAATTTAAGAGATAACCCTGAGTAATCAACAACTTGAGGGTTTGACACGGGCGGGCG
>JACRLF010000054.1 GCA_016235365.1 Deltaproteobacteria bacterium
GACAGGGCACCTCTGCCTGGCCACCCTCCACACCAACTCCTGCGTCCAGACGATAAACAGGATGATAGACGTCTTCCCTGCCGACCAGCAGCAGCAGGTAAGGGCCCAGATATCCTTCGTGCTCGAGGGGGTCATATCCCAGCTCCTCGTGCCGCGCCTTGACGGCAAGGGCAGGGTCGCGTCGATAGAGGTGATGATCCCGAACCCGGCCATAAGGAACCTCATAAGGGAGGATAAGATCCATCAGATATACTCGCAGATGCAGGTCGGGCAGGCGAAATTCAGCATGCAGACTATGAACCAGAGCCTGATGGGCCTGTATACCAGGAGGCTCATCACGATAGAGGAGGCGCTCGGCAGGAGCCAGGAGCCAGACGAGCTCCGCCAGATGATGTCGAGCGCCGGGATATTAAGGCCGGGTACTCCCGGAGGGAGGACGACGTAAGCCATGACTACTTTCGTATATTCCGCAAAGATGCCGGACGGAGAGGTCAAGAAGGGCGAGATACAGGCTGTGAGCCTCGCGCAGGCCACGGCCGCCTTGAGACGCCAGCAGGTCCTGCCGACGAGCATCACCCAGAAAAAGGCCGGGTTTTCCCTCGGCGACATAAAGTTGCCCTCTCTCGGCGGCAAGGTGAAGACAAAGGAGATAGTCATCTTCAGCAGGCAGTTCGCCACCATGATAGACGCGGGACTGCCGCTCGTGCAGTGCCTCGACATACTATCGAGCCAGCAGGCGAACCCGGAGTTCAAAAAAACGCTCCTCGACGTAAAGGGCTCCGTTGAGGGCGGGGCGACATTCGCCGACTCTCTGAAGAAGCACCCGAAGGTATTCGACGACCTCTACGTCAACCTCATAGCCGCCGGAGAGGTGGGCGGCATACTCGACACGATACTGAACAGGCTATCCGGCTTCCTTGAGAAGTCCGAGAAGCTCAAGGGCAAGATAAAGAGCGCGATGACCTATCCGGTGGCCGTCATCCTCATAGCCTGCCTGGTCGTCTCCGGGCTTCTGATATGGGTGGTGCCTATATTCCAGGACATGTTCTCAAGCTTCGGCAAGGCCCTGCCTGTCCCCACCCAGCTCGTCGTCAGCATGAGCAACGGGCTCAAGCACTACTGGTACCTTATCCTCGGCTCCATCGGCGGGACCATCTTCGCCCTGAACAGGACATATAAGACCGAGAAGGGGAGGAGGGTCATGGACGCCATATTCCTGAAGCTCCCGGTCCTCGGCGACCTCATCAGAAAGACCGCTGTGGCCAGGTTCACCAGGACGCTCGGCACCATGATCTCAAGCGGCGTGCCGATACTCGAGGCCCTCGAAATAGTCTCAAAGACCGCGGGCAACGTCATTATAGAGGAGGCCGTGATAAAGGCGCGCACGAGCCTGAGCCAGGGCAAGACCCTCGCCGAGCCGCTTATCGAGACCAAGGTCTTCCCGGGCATGGTCACGCAGATGATAGCCGTGGGTGAATCCACGGGCGCGCTCGACGCCATGCTCTCCAAGATCGCGGACTTTTACGAGGACGAGGTGGACGAGGCCGTGGACGCCCTCACGTCCCTCATAGAGCCGATGCTCATGGCGTTCCTCGGCATAGTCGTCGGCGGACTCGTCATAGCGCTTTATCTGCCGATATTCTCCCTGGCCGGCGCGGCCTCGGGCTGAGCGAATGATGACGCGCTCAGGGCCTAAAGACCCGCTTCAGGCCAGGCTCCTGGCCATGATGGTGCTGAGGGCGGCCATCGCGCTCGCCTTCCTGGGGATAAGCTCATGGTTCCAGCTCAGGGTCTCCACGCACTCGGAGATAAACTTCCATCCCCTCTACGCCGTCGTCATAGCGATAGCGTCGCTCACCATAGTCTATGCGCTGCTTATCAAGAGGGTAAGTAACCTCCGCCTCTTTTCATACGTCCAGATAGCCGTGGACACGGCCCTCATAACGGCCATAGTCTACGTCACCGGCGCCACGCAGAGCTATCTCCAGACGCTCTACCCCCTCGCGGTCATAGGCGGCGCGATACTCCTGAACAGGAGGGGGGGGTACTTCGCGGCGTCTCTGGCGAGCATATCCTTCGGCGTGCTCGTGGACATGGACCTCTACGGCATGCTGCCGATGAAGTACATGGTCTTTTACGCCCCGCCCGCGGCCCTTGCCTGGAAAGACGCGCTGACCACGGTATCCTCCAATATCCTCGCCTTCTTCACCATAGCCTATTTGACCGGGTATCTCGCCGAGAGGATGGCGAGGGTTGAAAGGGCGCTTGAGGAGAGGGAGGTGGACCTCGACAAGCTATCCAGGCTCAACAGGCACATAGTGGAGAACATCACCAGCGGCATAATGACCCTCGACGACGGAATGAGGATAACCTCCTTCAACAGGGAGGCGGAAAACGTGACCGGTTACTCCATCAGGGAAGTGTACGGCAGACAGGTAAACGACATCTTCCCTGACATGATATCCCCGGGCGCGGCCCTTTCACAGCCGGAATCGAGGGTCGAGAGGGGTTTCAGGAAAAAGGGCGGGGAGGAGATGTACCTCGGCTTCACGGTATCGAGGGGGCAGGGCGGGGACGTGGCCCGCATAGTGATATTCCAGGACCTGACGCGCCTGAAAGAGATGGAGGAGAGGATCAGGAGGGACGTCAAGCTCCGGGCCCTCGGTGAGCTTTCCGTGGGCATAGCGCACGAGATACGGAACCCGCTCGCCTCCATAAGCGGCTCGATACAGCTCCTCAAGGAGGACCTGCACTTGAATGCCGAGGACAGGCGCCTCATTGACATAGCCACACGCGAGACCGAAAGGCTCAATTCCCTCGTAACCGACTTTCTCCTCTTCGCTAAGCCGGCCCAACGCAACGCCGACCTGGTCGATTTGAACCTGATAATAAGCGAGACGATGGAACTCTTCAAAAACTCCCCTGACGCCGCCGCGTTGAGGCTTGAGAGCGACATGGAAAAGGATATATTCGTTAAGGGCAACTCGCGCCAGCTCGGCCAGATATTCTGGAACCTCTTCCTGAACGCCGCCCACGCCATGCGGGACGGGGGCAGGGTCATGGTATCGGCGCACGCCGTTGACAAGGCCGCATCGGGCCGCGGCGCGCGCGGCGACAATTCCCCCTCACCCCCCTTTGCCAAGGGGGGGATTGTCGAGATAACGGTAGCCGATACCGGAGAGGGCATCAAGCCCGAGCACATCAACAGGATATTCGACCCGTTCTTTTCTACGAAGGACTCCGGCACCGGGCTCGGCCTCGCCATAGTCCACAGGATAGTGGAGAGCCACGGCGGCGCGATAGAGGTAAAGAGCAGGGCCGGGTCGGGAACGGTCTTCAGGATAACCCTGCCGCTCGCGCGCCAGGGGGAGTCATGCGTCAGGGCGTAAGACAGCTTAAGGAACCTCTGATTAATTCTTTCTCCGATGTCATTGCGAGGAGCGCACGCGACGAAGCAATCTCCAAGGTTGTTGATTTATCAAAAGATGAGATTGCTTCGCTACGCTCGAAATGACGAACCAAGGAATTAATCAGAGGTTCCTTAAATACGGTTTCGCGGCCGGTCAAGACCTCCGGACGGCGCGTGAAACCGCCGGGACGACGGAAGCGGGGACCATGCGGAAAGACAGGATACTGATAGTAGACGACGAGACCAACATGAGGGAGTTCCTCGAGATAATGCTCGGGAAGGAGGGCTATGACACGGCCTCCATGCCCTCTGCCGCCGAGGCCCTCGATTATTGCAGGAACAACAGGGTAGACCTCGTCATCACGGACGTCAGGATGCCGGGGATCGGGGGGGTTGATTTCCTCAAGGCCCTCAAGGAGCTCGACCCGGATTACATCGTCATAATGATAACCGCCTACGCCTCCGTGGACACCGCCATCGAGGCAATGAAGGCCGGCGCCTACGATTACTTCACGAAGCCGTTTAACATAGACGAGATAAAGCTCAACATAAAAAAGGCGCTGAAGCTCAAGAGCCTGGAGAAGGAGAACAGGCTCCTTAAGCAGGACCTGAAGACCCGGTTCGGTTTTTCCAACCTCATCGGCACAAGCCCGAGGATGGCCGAGATATACTCCCTCATAATGAGCGTGGCGAAGACCAGGGCCAACGTATTCATAACCGGGGAGAGCGGGACTGGCAAGGAGCTTGTCGCGCGCGCCATACACCTTGAGAGCGACAGGAAGGACGGGCCGTTCGTGGCCGTGAACTGCGGGGCGATCCCCGAAAACCTCCTTGAGAGCGAGCTCTTTGGCCACCAGAAGGGGGCCTTCACCGGGGCAATAGCCGGCAGGGCGGGTCTCGCGGAGCAGGCCGACGGCGGGACTCTATTCCTCGATGAGATAACGGAACTACCCCTGCACCTCCAGGTAAAGCTCCTGAGGTTCATCCAGGAGAGGACGTTCCGGAGGGTGGGTGGCGGGGCCGACATCTCGGTAGATATAAGGCTTGTGGCGGCCTCCAACAGGGACGTCGAGGCCGAGGTCAAGGCCAACAGGTTCAGGGAAGACTTATTTTACAGGCTCAACGTCATAAGGATAGCCATACCGCCGCTCCGGGAGCGCAAGGGGGATATCATGCCGCTCGCCAGGCACTTCATGGAGAAGTACAACGCCGCGCTCGGCAAGGACATAAAAAAGATATCCGAGGAGGCCCTGAAGCTACTCGCGGACTACGACTACTCCGGCAACGTGAGGGAGCTTGAGAACGTCATCGAACGCGCGGTGACGCTTGAAACAAGAGACGTCATTACCGCTGAAAGCCTGCCGTCTTACCTGAGGGAGAAGGCCCAGGAAGGCCGCGTCCCGGCCCACGCGGGCGCTGCGGAGGGCAACAACGGCGCGGCCGCGAAGGTGCCGGAACACGGGATGGACCTTGAAAAGACGGTAGAGGAGTTCGAGAGGGCGATGATAATGGACGCGCTGAAGAAGTCCGGCGGGGTCAAGAAACGCGCCGCCGAGCTACTCGGCCTATCGTTCAGGTCTATGAGGTACAAGCTCGGTAAATACGGCATGCCGGAGGACTAAAAAAACCCTCCCCCATCAAGGGGGAGGGGGTTTCTATGAGGACTGACAGAAATAGTCAAATAAGTGACAAAAAACGTCACTCAAGACCCTGTCAGAAGAGCACTCGCCAAGCTAACATATTGATTAATAATGAAAACAGTAGTTGGCACAGGCCTTGCAAACTATAATAACTAAGAAATGCAGATTTAAGTTTTTGGGATAAACTCCGAAAACCAACTAAAGAAGGCACAAAAACAAAAGGAGGAAGACAATGTTTCTACAGAAATCAATGTCAAAGATCAAGGGGAGAGAGGAAGGCTTCACGCTCGTTGAGCTTTTGATAGTCGTGGCTATCATAGCGATACTCGCGGCTATAGCCATACCGCAGTTCTCGGCGTACAAGAAGAGGGGCTATGCGGCTACCCTGAACTCGGACGTAAAGAACATGTATACCGCCGCGATGGCGTACTTCGCCGACAACCCGGCCGTGGTAGTAGCTCCTACATGCGCTCAGTTGACCACATCAGGTTATACGGCTTCCGCCGGTGTAACATGTACGTCAACGATATTACCCGATGGGATTACCGGCTCTGTAGTAGCGACAGGTCTTGCCGCATGGGGCCTCACGACCCCCACGGCGACTTATACCGCTACGAACGTATTTACGGCGGCGGTTCCTTGACGCTCTGATGGAGCGCAACGAGCGTGGGATTGAAAGAGAGGGCCTTGAACAAAGGCCCTCTCTTTTTTTGAAAAGCATGTCGCTGAAAAACATTTGTAGTGTCATTGCGAGGAGAGTTTTTTGCGACGAAGCAATCTCCTAATATTTGATCGCTCTAAAGATGAGATTGCTTCGCTACGCTCGCAAAGACTCTCTGGCGGGTTCAATCTTGCAGATTGAACCCGAATGATTCGTGGCTGCCAGATCGAAATTCAGGGTTCAGGTTGCAAACCTGAACCCGCCATAGAAACATGACGCCCATATACAGGTTAATCATGTTCAAGCGGATATCCTCTAAAACTGATAAACCCCTGAACATGCATAGCGAGCGCATTCCCCGCAGCTTGCTGCGGGGTCAAGCGAGCGAATCGGAGATAGATACTTCCTTACATGTCGAAGATTCCCCGCGGCTTGCCGCGGGGAGCTTCAATGAAGGTTTTACCCTCGTCGAGCTTTTGATAGTCGTGGCCATCATAGCCATACTCGCGGCCATAGCCATCCCTCAAGTTTTCGCTCTACAAGCAAAGGGCCGTCAGGGCGAGCATGGTCTCCGACGCGAAGAATACATCCTATATGCTTGAGTCATATTTCATCACCAACCAGACTTACGTCTCCCCAATAACCTCGGTCGGTCCCGGCCCGGCTACGGATTACCTGGACGGCGCTGCATCTGTATTCCCTTTTTCAGCCAGCACGGGCAATACCGTAAGCATCGTTGCCGCGGCCTCCACTTACACCATAACCGTAACCAATTCCAACGCTGGCGCGGGCAAAAGCCCGCTTACATGGATAAGCGCTGGCGCATGTACATGGGCGGACGGCGCCGGTTGTTAGGCGCGCGTCAGTTCTCTTATCTCCACCGACGTATGCCCGGACTGCTGGAACCTGTCGGTCTTCACCTTTATATCGCACGGGTTGCATTGCCCGTAATGGTCGCATACCCTGAATACGTCCTCTATCCTGAACGCGGGGTCTGAGATATCGCCCACCGGCGGCCTGCCCTCGTAAAGGTCGCTGTGGCACCTGTAGACCCCGCCCTCCGGCCCGATGATAAGCTCGGTGGTCTTGCAGAGCACGGTCCTCTCGCCCTTCCTGTCGCACGCCCCTTCGTATTTCAGCGTCCCGTACATCCTGCCGTTATGCTCGCCCAGAAATTCCTTGAGGCGGAAGTCTATGCCGAGATTCCTGCAATATTCCCGCGCCTTGAGGATATCGTCCTCCTGCGAAGGGTGCATGACCCCCCATATCCCGATGCTGAAGCCCGCGTCCCTGAGCTTCATGACCTTTCTTGCAAGCGGCTCAAGGGCCATCTCGGAAGGGTGGTAGCTTACGCGGATGGATGCGTAGGGGGCCTTTCTCTTTATCCTCTCAGGGTCAACTTTTCTTATGAAATCGTCCCCGTCGAATTGCAGGTTGGTGAGGATGTCGATATTGAGCCCCGGCCTTATGTTGTTCAGTATGTGGATGAACCCCCTGTGGAGGCTCGGCTCCCCGCCCTGGAGCGTAAGCGGGAGGTCGTCGCGGGATATGATCCTGTTGAGCCCCTCAACCCACTCCGCCCCTGAGAGGTGTCTTCTCGCGGAGCCGTCCATGCCGAAGCGGTTTATGCAGTAGGCGCACTTCAGGTTGCAGGCGAGGGTGAGGAATACGGCAATGTAGTTGTAGTTATCGGGTATGATTAGGGGGTTCATCTTGGGAACCTGCTTGCGGGTTCAATCTTGCAGATTGAACATGCATAGCGAGCGCATTCCCCGTAGCTTGCTACGGGGTCAAGCGAGCGCATAGAAATAGATACTTCCTTATATGTCGAAGATTCCCCGCAACTTGCTGCGGGGAGCTTCAACCCGAATGATTCGTGGTTGCCGCCATACGAAATTCAGGGTTCAGGTTGCAAACCTGAACCCGCACAATCAATAATTCAAAAACCGCTCCTCAATGACAGGCGGCGCTCACGCGCCGCTTTAGAGGAGCTTTTCTACAGCCGCCATGACCGTTTGCGGCCGTATCTCGTACATGCAGCTCCGGTCCTTGACGCAGACCGTATCGAGGCACGGCAGGCAGTCGTACTCTTTTTCCGGGAGGAGCTTTACCCCGTTCTTGACGTACACCTCGCTTGCCACGGTCGGGCCGAAGAGCGCCACGATCTTCTTGTCGAGGGCGTGGGCTATGTGCAGGCCGAGGCTGTCGTTCGTGACTATGAGAGAGCAGGAGTTTATCCATTCCATGTACTCCTCTATGGAAGTAAGCCCCCGTTGCCAGGAGACCGAGTACCTCTCCCCGATAAGCGCCTCAAGCTCCTTCCAGTACTCAAGCGGCCAGGCCTTTATCGGCCACTTCTCGCCCACGTGGTTGTTAAAGCCGATATCGTGAATTTCTTTTGAAGCGGGCCTGTACCCGAGGGTCGGCATCTCCCCCTGCCAGCGCTTGCCGATCATCTCAAAGAGTATGTCCTCCCAGTAGTTCCTGTTAGACCTCTTCTCGTCGTGGTTGAGGCATATGTCGAGGACGTGCTGGCTCCCGTCGTATGCCTGGGCGGTGCCGGTTTCGGGGTCGAACCTGAAGCCGTACCTCTTCCACGCGGTCAGGGAGTCGGCGAAGGCGCATATCCCGGCGACCTTTTCGAGGTTGAC
>JACRLF010000116.1 GCA_016235365.1 Deltaproteobacteria bacterium
AACGGGTTGAGGGCCGGGGCCGTTCACGACAGCCTCGACAGGGCGCAGGTGCAGGAGCTTCTCATAAACTGCGAGCTTGCGTCCATTGGGCAGGAAATGGGGTGCCAGATGATGTGCGAGGGGCCGGGGCACCTGCCGCTCGACGACATCGAGGCCAACGTGAAGCTCCAGAAGAGGATGAGCGATGATGCGCCCTTCTATGTCCTCGGCCCCTTGACGACCGATATAGCCGCGGGGTACGACCATATCTCAGCGGCCATAGGGGCGGCCGAGGCGGCGAGGTACGGGGCCGACCTCATCTGCTACGTGACCCCGGCCGAGCACCTGGCCCTGCCGTCCAAAGAGGACGTCGTGGAAGGGGTGAGGGCCGCGAGGATAGCCGCCCACGTAGGCGACATGGTGAAGCTCGGAAGAAAAGATACCGACATGCGGATGTCGAAGGCAAGAAGGGACCTCAACTGGGACGTTCAGCAGAAAACGGGCCTCTTCGGCGAAAAGGCCGCCGAGATAAGGGAGAGCCGCGCGCCGGAGAATTCCGATACATGCTCCATGTGCGGCCAGTTCTGCGCCCTCGACAACGTTAACGGCTACTTCAGGGAGAGCCTCTTAAGCGGCCGGAAGCTCTGACAGGCCGCTCAAAAAGCCCCATCGCGGAGCCTGTCCTGAGCGAAAGAACGAGATTCTTCGCTACTCGGAATGACGGAGCGAAGGGCTCGGAATGACACCATTGGCAGAGTTTTTCAGAGGCACCCTATAATAAAGAGGAGAAGGGCTTCCCCTTGTAAGTTCATCGTTTTATTGATAAGCTACATCCTCAGTAACATGCGATCAATACGATATTTAAGCTCCCCTTCTTTTTGAGGCGGATTCCACAGTAAGGCTTACGGACTATGTTAGCCAAGGTATCGACCAGCGCGCTATTGGGTATCGACGCTTATCACGTGGAGGTGGAGGTCGATATCTCGCGCGGGCTTCCGTCGTTCTCCACGGTCGGGCTCCCGGATAACGCCGTGAAAGAGAGCAAGGACAGGGTCCGTTCCGCCGTAAAGAACTCAGGATATATCTTCCCAGCCAAAAAGATCACGGTAAACCTCGCGCCCGCCGATATAAAAAAAGAGGGCACCATATTCGACCTGCCCGTGGCCGTGGGCATACTCATGGCCGAGGGCGTGATAAAGGGCGAAGGCCTCGGGGATTACCTTATCCTCGGCGAGCTCTCCCTCGACGGCGGCATAAAGCCCGTTCGCGGCGCGCTCCCTGTGGCGGTATGCGCCAGGGCGCTCGGCAAAAAACTCATACTGCCGGAGGCCAATTCCCTTGAGGCGTCCCTTGTGGAAGGCGTGGAGGTCTACGGCGTCGATACCCTATCGGGCCTTGTGGAGTTTTTCAACGGAGGAAGCGTGCTTGAGCCGCGCAGGACCGATATAAACGCCTACTTCAGGAAAAACGCCGCCACACAGCTCGATATAGCCGACGTCAAGGGGCAGGAGCATGTAAAAAGGGCGCTTGAAGTGGCCGCGGCAGGGAGGCACAACGTCTTGATGACGGGCCCTCCGGGGTCTGGAAAGACCATGCTCGCCAGGAGGCTGCCCACCATATTGCCCGATATGACGGCTGAGGAGGCCATAGAGACGACCAAGGTCCACAGCGTGGCCGGCATCCTCGAGCCCGGACAGGCCATCGTAACCGAGAGGCCTTTCAGATCACCCCACCATACCATCTCGGACGCCGGCCTTATAGGCGGAGGGAGGATCCCGAGACCGGGGGAGGTAAGCCTCGCCCACAACGGGGTGCTCTTCCTCGACGAGCTTCCCGAGTTCAGGAAGAACGTCCTTGAGGTCTTGAGGCAGCCGATAGAGGACGGCAGGGTATCGATATCGAGGGCCCTGGTCTCCCTCACGTACCCGGCGGTATTCATGCTAATAGGGGCGATGAACCCCTGCCCGTGCGGCTTTTTAGGAGATACGCACAAGGAGTGCGTCTGCACCCCGATGCAGGTTAGACAGTACATGGCCCGGCTCTCCGGCCCGCTCATCGACCGCATCGACATACACTGCGACGTCCCGAATATAAGGTTCAGGGAGCTTAACAGGGAGAGGTCGGGCGAGACCTCCGCGCAGCTTAAAAAGAGGGTGGATAAGGCAAGGTCCATCCAGGCCGAACGCTTCAAAGGGTGCGGGATATTCTCGAACAGCGCCCTGCCCTCGAGGCTCGTCAGGAAGTACTGCGAACTCGGCGCAGAATCCACCAAGCTCCTTGAAGCAGCCGTTGAGAGGCTCGGGTTCTCCGCGCGCGCCTGCACGCGGGTGCTGAAGGTGGCAAGGACGATAGCCGACCTCGACAATGAGGCCAAGATCGCGCCGGAACACGTCTCCGAGGCGATACAGTACAGGACGATAGACAGGCGGGAGTGAGAGGGATGATATGAAAGACGGCGATAAGGGTATGGATAAATCGGCTTCGGACCGGCCGGAAGCGGGTCCGAAGCGCCCGGTTGAGAGCGACAGGATAGAGGAGTTGCTCGCGGAGAACAGGCGGCTTGAGGCGCGGATAAGAGAGTGCCGCAAGGCGCAGGATACCCTGCGCGCCATAGTCGAGGAGTCCGAGAGGAAGTTCGGGAACCTTATGGAGAATATGCCTGTAGGCATAGCCTTTACGACGGAAGACGACGAGATACTCGAAGCGAACGCGGCCCTATGGAAGATGTTCGGCTACGGGTCCAAAGAGGAGTTCCTGAAAGAGAAGGCATCATCCCTTTATCGCGGCATAGATGAAAGCGGCCGCGCGGCGGAGGCGATAAGGCGTGGAGGGGTCAAAGACCTCGATGTCAGGGCAAGGAAAAAAGACGGCACGGAGTTCATCGGGTCCTTGACCTCGCTCGTCCAGAAGGCCGAGGACGGCAGGCCGCGGTTCATAAGCCTCTTCCAGGACGTAACGGAAAAGAAGATGATGGAGAACGAGATATTGAAGGCCAAGAAGCTCGAGACCATAGGGGACCTGGCCGGTGGCATCGCGCACGACTTCAACAACCTGCTGGTCGGGATCCTCGGGCGTATTTCGGTCGCGATGGAGTACGTCGAAAAAGACGGGAAGCTCCATGAAATACTCTGCGATGTGGAGGAGGCGGCGTTGAGGACAAAGGGGCTTACGCGCCGGCTCCTCACGTTCTCAAGGGGCGGCCAACCGGTGAAAGAGCCCGCCTCGGCCGTCGATCTGCTGAGGTCGACCGCCGACCTGGTATTGAGGGAGAGCGGCGTGAGGTGCGAGTTCAGCTTCCCTGACGGCGACGTATACGCGGATATGGATGAGGGGCAGGTCGGGCAGGCCATGAACAACATAATACTGAACGCCCGGCAGGCGATGGACGAGGGCGGGGTGGTGGAGATAGAGGCGAGGAACGTGACCGTCACCGGCGAAGACCCCCTGCCCATAGACCCCGGCAGCTACGTCATGGTCTCGATAAAGGACAACGGCAGGGGCATCCCGGAAGAGAACCTCAACAGGGTATTCGACCCCTTCTTCACCACCAAGCAGAGGTCCAGCGGCCTCGGCCTCGCGGTCACGTACTCCGTCATCAAGAAACACAGGGGCCATATAACGGTTGAGTCGAAGGAGGGTGGAGGGACGACCGTCCACGTCTATCTGCCGGCATCCGTTGGGCGGCCCTTGTCAGCCCCCGGCTCTCCGGCGGTGGAGAGGGGGAGCGGCAGGGTATTGGTGATGGACGACGACGAGATGGTAAGGGATGTAGCGGGGGAGATGCTCGAGGTACTGGGGTACGACTATAGTTTCGCGAGGGACGGGGAGGAGGCGATAGGGTTTTTCAAAAAGGCGATTGAAACAGGAGAGCCCTTTGACGCGGTGATACTCGACCTTACGGTGGAGGACGGTATGGGTGGAGCGGACGCCGTGAAAAAGCTCGCCAGGATAGACCCCGGCGTAAAGGCCATAGTATCGAGCGGATATTCGAGGGACCCGATAATGTCGGATTACAGGAAGCATGGCTTCTGCGCCGTCATCTACAAGCCCTACAGGCTGGCGGAGTTCAGCAGGGCCGTCAAGGACGCGATATCGGCCAAGGGTTGAGGCCGCGTTTCCCGTTACCCGGCCCCAAGCCGCCACTGACGCTCATTTCAGATGACCCGGTTTTTAAAAGGTGTTAAAATATTCCGTTGCAAGCCCATCTGACGACGGATAAAGCGCAAAATACAAAATATGAATATGATATATTTAGACAACGCCGCGACCTCCTTCCCGAAGCCCGAGGCGGTATACTCAATGGTGGACGACGTCCTGCGGAGGATAAGCGGGAGCCCAGGCAGGGCGAGCCACAGGATGGCGATAGAGGCCGGGAGGGTCGTCTTTAACGCGAGGGAGGTACTCTCAGGGCTCCTCGGCATCCCCGATTCTTCGAGGATAGCCTTCACCAAGAACGCCACCGAGGCCATTAACATCGCCCTGAAGGGGATTTTAAGGCCCGGAGACCACGCCGTAACCACAACGTTCGAGCACAACTCGGTCGTGAAGACCCTCGGGAGGCTTGAGAAGGACGGCGTAAGCGTCACGAAGGTAAGGCCCGACAGGGAAGGCCTCTTAAGGCCAAAGGATATCCTCGGCGCGATACGAAAAGAGACGAAGCTCGTAACCGTCGTCCACGCCTCCAATGTCTTCGGAACCATAGAGCCTATCGAGGAGATAGGCCGCGGGTGCAGGGAGAGGGGGGTATACTTCATGGTCGATGCGGCCCAGACAATCGGCGCCGTCCCCGTTAATATCGGCGATATGGAGGTCGATATCATCGCCGCGACCGGCCATAAGGCCCTTTTCGGCCCGCAGGGAACCGGGTTTATCTATGTGCGCAATGGCATGGAGCTGGAGCCGTTGATAGACGGCGGCACCGGGGACCTCGACACGATGCTTGAGATGCCAGACCGTCTTGAGTCCGGCACCATGAATATGCCGGGCATAGGCGGGCTCTACGCAGGGGCGGAGTTCCTGTTGAAAGAGGGGGTTGATAAGGTCAGGGAACGCGAGACCGCGCTTGTCGGCGAGATACTCTCCGGCCTGGGCGCGATAGACGGGGTAAGGATAATAGGGCCGCGGGATGCCCGGAAGAGGGCCTCCCTTGTGGCCTTCAACGTCGAAGGGGTGCCTCCAGCCGAGGCCGGCCGCAGGCTCGACGAGGGGTTCTCCATACTGGTAAGGAGCGGGGCGCACTGCGCGCCGGAGGCCCACAGGGAGGCGGGTACGCACCCGGACGGCGCCGTCCGGGTCAGCCCAGGGTACTTCACGAAGCCGGAAGATATCGAGGCGTTCTTGCGGGCCGTAAGGACGATAGCGAAGGGGTAGTCGAGTCCAGGCGGCTGATCAGCAGTTTGCTGAAAGACTCCAAATTCATTTATGCTCATACTCGGCATAGAGTCCTCCTGCGACGACACCGCGGCCTCGGTCGTGGAAGACGGCAGGAGGGTGCTCTCTACAATAGTCGCCTCCCAGGACGATATCCACGGCAGGTACGGCGGGATAGTCCCGGAGCTCGCCTCAAGAAGCCATATAGAGGCCGTGATACCGGTAGTTGAAGGGGCGCTTGAAAAGGCGGGGGTCTCCCTCGGCTCTATCGATGGGGTCTCGGTGACCCAGGGCCCGGGGCTCGTGGGCTCCATCCTCGTCGGGCTCTCGTTTGCCAAGGCGATATCGTTCGCGGCAAACCTTCCTTTGACCGCTGTGAACCACATAGAATCCCACCCCCACGCGGCGTTCCTCTACGAAGGAGAAGAAAAAGACGCGCCGCGCTTCCCCTTCGTGGCCCTCGTCGTCTCCGGCGGGCATACGACGCTATTGCTGATGGAGGGGCCCACCGGATACAGGGTCCTGGGGCAGACGCTTGATGACGCGGCCGGCGAGGCCTTCGACAAGGTGGCCAAGCTCATGGGGCTCGGCTATCCGGGGGGGGCCGCCATAGACGCGCTGGCCAGGCAGTCAGACCCCGGCAAGGTAGCCTTCTCAAGGCCCTATATCGCCAAGGGGAGCCTGGACTTCAGCTTCAGCGGGATAAAGACCGCGGTGCTCAACCACGTCAGGGGCTTAAGCCTCAAGGACGGCGAAGTGATCCCCGAAGCCACTATAAGGGATATCTCGGCCGGGTTCCAGGGGGCGGTCGTCGACGTCCTTGTGGACAAGGCCTTCTGGGCCGCTAAGAGGCACGGGGTAGGCGAGATAGTGGTCGCCGGCGGGGTGGCGTGCAACTCGAGGCTCAGGCAGAGGTTTGAGGAGAGGGCGCGGCAAGAGGGGGTAAGGCTCTTCATCCCTCCCCCGCGCTTCTGCAGCGATAACGGAGCGATGGTCGCGGCATTGGGCTATCATCAGCTTAAGAAGGGGATGATAGCCCCGCTCGACCTGAACGCGAGGCCGACGTGGGACGGGTTTTAAATAAGATGACGGCCCTGCGGTCAGCGCCGGGAAAAAACCATATACCCCTCATGTCAAACGACCTTTACGATAGTCCTTTGCCCCGTCCCAAGAAGAGGTTCGGCCAGCACTTCCTCACGGACAGGAACGTCATACGCAAGATAGCGGCGGTGGCGCGCCTCACGCCTGAGGATTGCGTCGTGGAGATAGGCCCTGGCAGGGGCGCCTTGACCGAAGAGCTGCTAACATCCGGCGCGCGCGTCATAGCCATAGAGGTGGACAGGGAGCTCGCCCCGCTCCTCAAGGAGCGCTTCCCCTCGGATAGATTCGAGGTTATCGAGGCCGACGCGCTCAAGGTCTCGTTCCAGGCCATCTCCGAAAGGCTCGGCAAGAGGCTCAAGGTCGTATCAAACCTCCCCTACAATATCTCAGGCCATATAGTGGCCAAGTTCATCAACGAGAGGGCCGCCATATCATCCATGACGCTCATGTTCCAGAAGGAGGTGGCAAGGAGGCTCGTTGCCAGCCCAGGAACCAGGGAATACGGGGCGCTTTCCGTATTCTCGCAGCTTTACGCGGACTTGAAGATCGAGTTCGACCTCTCGAAGAACCTCTTTTTCCCGAGGCCCGAGGTCGACTCCAGCGTCGTAAGCTTCAGGTTCCTCGACTCGCCGAGGGTGGAGGTGGCGGATGAGGCGTTCTTCTCCTCCGTGGTAAAAAGCTCTTTCTCCCAGCGCAGGAAGACGCTCCTGAACTCCCTTAAACAGCTCGGAATGGAGAAGGATAAGCTCCTCAATGCCCTTGAACTTTGCGGCATAGACCCCAGCAGGAGGGGCGAGACATTGACCCTTGAGGAATTCTCCGGATTGGTCTCGGAGCTACGCCGGTTGAGGGGCTGATAACTCTATAACGGGCCGTTTCAAGGTGAGCGGGGCGGGTGGAATGATGGCAGGAAATAATAGCTTGACAGATTAGACAGAAAATGACATATTGCTTAACATTACACTCGATGGGAGGTTAAGCATGGCGTATTCACCTACAGAACTTATAGCAATTTTTAAGGTGATTGTAAAAGATCTGACACCAATTTAGAATGGTGTCATGGATCTAAAATCATTTGAAACCCTTATAAAGACTGAGAATTCCGCGAGGCTCTTCCTCGCAAAGTTGTGTTGGA
>JACRLF010000128.1 GCA_016235365.1 Deltaproteobacteria bacterium
AAGGCGTAGAATGCGAGCACGAGGCATACGGCCCCGATAACTCCTGGGAGTATGAGGCCGGGGTTGGAGAGCTCGAAGTAAAGGCCCGCAAGCCCGATCATCATCAGGATATAGGCCACGTTCGGGTTGCTGATGGCGCTCAAGACCCTGAACCTGAGGTTCATCTCGATATTTTTTATCTCAGCGCCCTTTGTCTCAAGCGTCCTCGCCCCGCCGGGGACCTCGACACGCCTGCCGTCCAACTCACGGATGAGCCCCTCCCTGCCGTCGACTACAAGGTCTATGACCTTGAGCTTGAGCGCCTCCTCGGCCGTGACGTTCAAACTTTCGCGCACCGCGCGTTCGGCCCACTGCGCGTTCCTCTTCCTCTTCGCCGCGATGCCCATGATGTAGGCGACCGCGTCGTTTTCGACCTTCTTCGCCATCGTCTCATCCATTTTGCCCCCGCCCATCTCAACCGGGTGCGCCGAGCCGATGTTCGTGCCGGGGGCCATGGCGGCTATGTTGGCCGCGTAGGTTATGAATACGCCGGCGGATGCGGCCCTTGAGCCGGACGGGTAGACGTAGACGGCCACCGGGACCTCCGAGCCGAGCTCGGACTTGACTATGTCCCTCATCGAGAGGTCGAGCCCCCCGGGGGTATCAAGCTCTATCACCACCGCCTCGGCCTTCTCCCTTGCGGCGAGCTCGATGCTCTTTATGATGAATTCGGCCATGACGGGGTTTATTATCCCGTCGGCCTTGACGAAGTATACGGCCGGGGGCGGCGCGGCGGACGCAGGCGATACCGGGAGCAGGAAGAATAGGAGCGAAAATAGGATGGTCCGCGCCCTGATTGTCATGGAAAGATTCTATCAGGGATTCGGCTATAATGCAATGCGGGGTTTGGATGGTGAATGTGCCTCGCCGTATCAGTTAAATGAACGGAGCGAGCCGGGTCATGCCTTGCTTCTTCCCGGTTTTTCAGGCACTTCAGCGGATGAATTGAATCTTACGATGCCTTCCCAGTCAATCATGCCGTTCACGCAAAAATCGGCGATAAACTTCTGGGTGAACACGTTGATCAGACTTGAATATGAATTGAGGAAATCCTCGTTCCTCTCCTTGGCCTTGTGCCCCAGCGGCTCGACTATCCGGGTATAGAGTCCGGCATTGCCCGATATGAATTGCCAGAAACGCTGGCCGCACAGTTTGAGGTAGTCGCCTTTGTCGGGATTGTTGTCCCGTCCGTAACAGCAGCCGTTTACGGCGACAATCTTCACATCCGAGGTATTGCCGCCCAGGATTTTTTTTGCCCTCTTGAAGTCCTCTCTCATTTTTCTTATCTGGCTACTGTTGCCCCAATTGGGGCCGGATTTTATCGCGACGATATACCGTTTGTTTTCCTTTTCAAAATCAAGGTCAATGCCCTCTGAGGGGGATTTTTTCCCTCCGTAGACTTTACCGCAGACATGGATAGCGAGGTCTTCCAGAAAATCTCCGAAGATGGTCTCTTCTTGAGAGGACAAAAAGGCGTCGAGAAGCGTCTTGACGAAGTCTGAAGCGGTCAATATGTTCTTGGCCTTGAGGAGGTAAGGGTTTTTTCTGGATATTATCCTGTCTAACTTGAGGGTTTGCAGACTCTTGAGCCTGTTTTCATGGAAGGTGGCAATGTTTTTTTCGACATAAGACCTTATGTCATCTAAAGAGAGAGATTTGGATTTTTTCATATGCCTTTTTGGGGTTTTTGGCGGCGAGGTTGACCTGTCTTTGAGCTATGTTGAAATATTCCGGAAGAATCTCTATGCCAATGGCGCGCCTGCCCATAATTTGAGCGACAGAGACCGTTGTGCCGGAACCCATGAATGGATCCAATACGCAGTCACCCTCTTTTGTAAAGAGTCTTATAAACCATTCGGGCAGGGCCTTCGGGAAGGCGGCGCTGTGGTTTTTGTTGCCGCATTCCGTGGCCAGATGGAGGACGTTAGTCGGATAGGCCA
This sequence comes from Deltaproteobacteria bacterium, assembly GCA_016235365.1. Classification (GTDB taxonomy): domain Bacteria; phylum Desulfobacterota; class GWC2-55-46; order GWC2-55-46; family GWC2-55-46; genus JACRLF01. Next base: position 1,980 of record JACRLF010000128.1, read on the forward strand.
TCTCCCTTTTAAGCCAGTTGGATACGTTTTTGCCGAATCCGCTGCCGTTCTTAGCGTTGTCCCTTGTCTTATCCGTTTCGCTCAGATTTCTTAATCTGTTTTTCGCCCAATCGCCCGTAGGCTGCATTACCTCATTCTGATACATGTTGAATTTTTTGTCTTTGTTGAATTGCAAAAGCCTTTCCCATGCGTCGCGGAAGCGGTTTGGCCATTTGCCGGGATAGCAATTCTTCTTGTGCCAGATGAATTCCTCCGTCCAGAGCCATCCGAGTCTTTTCATCTCCATGATAAGTTCGATTACGTAGGTGTGCCTCTCGCAATTCAGCGCCTTTTCTTTTATATTAAGCAAAAAAGTGCCTTTCGGTTTCAAGACGCGGAATTTTTGCGGCTGTCCGCGTAAGGCGGCGAAGTGAAGATCAGGTCTACGCTGTTGGCAGGAATTGTCTTCAATTCTTCCAAACAGTTGCCGAGTATCAGAACCGGGGTAATTTTCATGTCCTGTAATTGTAATATGTCCTGATTTTGACCGCTTGGAGCAGGATTGGCGATACCCTTTTTATATTAGTAGGATAATACGGGACAGTCAAGGCCCATTTTTGAAAAATGGGTTTGTCGCCAGCGGGTTGTAAAATCTCAGGCCTGCCTGTCCTTTTTGATCTCATCTATCACCATGAGCATATCCGTCTCCGTCTCCTTCTTGAGCGCCGGTTTTTTAAGCAGTTCCGCCGGGTCGTAAGTCGGCATCACCTTTATCCCGTTGAACGCATGGAAGCGCCCCCGCAGCCCCTTCACGTCTGGGCTGCCGAGGATTAAGCCGGCCGCCACAGGGCCGAGCGCAACGATGACCTTCGGGGAGAGGGCCTTTATCTGCCTCTCAAGAAGGGACTTGCACGCCCCGGCCTCTTCAGCGGAAGGGACCTTGCCAGAGGCGGGCCTGCATTTGACCGCGTGGCAGAGGTACGCCTCTTCTCTCTCGAAGCCGGCCTTCGTGGACATCCACGCTATTATCCTTTCAAGCTGAGCGCCGTCGTTGCCGGAAAAGGGCCTGCCATTCTCCTCATCCTCGACGGTCGGGCAGCCTCCGATGAACATGATGACGGGGCTCGGGTTCCCGGCGCCCGCAACAGGCCGCGCACCCCAGTTGCGAAGGCCGCAGGCCCTGCACCCGGAGATTTCCTGGGAGAGCGCCTCAAGGGGGTCTTTCGCCGCCGGGCCGCCCTCCGGCGGCTCTCCCCGCTCGACGGGGACCTCGGTTATGCCGGACGATAGGAGGTATTCGAGCCTTCCTATGAGGTTTTCAACTATCTTCCTGTATTCCGCTCTTCCGTCCACGCGCGCCCCTTATAAAGATGGATGAAAAATGCCACATAATACGCATCTTCCCGTGTACCCTCTTCTTTTTCGCTTTACAAGGTATTTTTGTTTCTATAGCATATAGTATATATGGTCTTGGTTGCGGTACTATCTTTTTTTATCATCATCCTGTTGCCAGGCGCCGCGCACGCGTGGGGGCCTGCAACGCACCTTGAGATAGCGCAGGCGGCGCTCAACTCCGCAAACATGCTGCCGGCCCCGGTAAGGGCCCTGCTGGAGGGCTTCCCCTATGACTTCCTCTACGGCAACATCGGAGCCGACATAGTGGTCGGGAAGAACCTCGTCGAGGAGCTAAAGCACTGCCATAACTGGAAGATAGGATTCAAGCTCCTGAGAAAGGCCGAGACCGGCCCGCAGAGGGCCTTCGCGTACGGCTACCTGAGCCACCTGGCCGCCGATACCGTGGCGCACAACAACTACATCCCGGAGATGATGATACGCTCGTTCTCAACGAGGACCCTCAGGCACATCTACTGGGAGATGAGGTTCGACGCCCTTGCCGACAAGCGCGTATGGCAGATGCCCAGGAAGATAGTCAAACACGTCGATAAGTCGGACGACAGGCTCCTCGACTCCATTATCGAGCACTCCCCCCTTTCCTTCAGGACGAACAAGAGGATATTCTCGAGCATGATAAGCATACAGAGGCTGGAGCAGTGGCACAGGATGCTCACTCTCCTGTCGTCTTCATCGAAGTGGGCGCTCGAAGAAGAGGACAGGGAGAGGTTCTTCAGCGTTTCCATGGAGGCGGTAACCGCTTTCCTGAACCATTCCCACAGGGCCGCGTGCGTCAGGATAGACCCCACCGGCAGGCAGAGCCTCGACTCGGCGAAGTTCGTTAGGAAAAGGCTCAAGACGATACGCAGGCAGGGCAGGGACTGGGAAGAGGCCATGGACAACGCCCTCAGGATCGTGAAGGTCTGAACATGCATAGCGAGCGCGAGGCCCGCGGCTTGGGCTTAGGGGAGCTTCAAGCCGCCGGGGGCTCATTCCTTAAGCCTTGCGACCTTATCGAGTATCCTGTCCGCCACCTCGTCCTTGCCGAGCGGCGGCAACACCTCTATGGTGTTGTCCCTGGTTATGATGGTGACCTGATTTGATTCGCTGTCGAGCCCGGCGGGCGTGTTCCCGACCACGAGGTCGAGGTTCTTGTCGATGAGCTTCTTGCGCGCGTTCTCTTCGAGGTCCTCGGTCTCGAGCGCGAACCCCACGAGGAAATGGTCTTTTTTCTTCCTGCCCATGTACTTAAGGACGTCGTTGGTACGCACCATCTCTATGGTAAGCTCCACGGCGTCCTTTTTTACCTTTGCGGGGTAGCTCTTCTTGGGCCTGTAGTCCGCCACCGCCGCCGACATTATCACGAGCGTCGATTGCGGGTAGTACCTCACGCACGCCTCATGCATCTCCTCGGCGCTGGTCACCGGCACGAACGCGATGCCCGAGGGCCTCGGCAGGTACGACGGGCCGCTTATGAGCACGACCTCGGCCCCCCTTCTGCGGGCCGCCTTCGCCAGCGCGTAGCCCATCTTGCCTGAAGAGGCGTTGGAGACGAACCTTACCGGGTCTATGGCCTCCCTTGTGGGGCCGGCCGTGACAAGTACCTTCTCCCCGGCGAGGTCCCTGGGGCTCAAGGCCTCCTGCGCGGCATCCAGGATGACATCGACGGCCGCGAGCCTGCCCACGCCCTCGTATCCGCAGGCGAGCGGGCCCTCTTCCGGGCCCGCGAAGAGGTATCCGAGCTTCTTGAGCCTCTCCACGTTCGCCCTCGTGATGGGGTTCTCCCACATCTTGGTGTTCATCGAAGGCGCTATGAGGACGGGCGCGGAGGCGGCTGAGATGACGGTAGTGAGGAGGTCGTCGGCTATGCCGGAGGCTACCTTACCGATAAAGTTGGCCGTCGCCGGGGCTATCATTATCAGGTCCGACCTCTGAGCGAGCTCTATGTGGCCTATAGCGCCATTGCCGGCGGGCTCGAAGAGGTCGGTATATACGGGGTTCCCGGCAAGGGTGGAAAGGCTCAGAGGCGTTATGAACTCTATGGCCGAGCGCGTCATCACGGGCCGGACAGAGGCCTCCTGCTTAACGAGGAGCCTGGCGAGCTCAAGGGCCTTGTACGCGGAGATGGCGCCGGTTACGCCGAGGACTATCTTTTTGTCTTTCAGGATCATATTCCATCGTTCCCTTCTTGACCTGATAAAGCGCGGCCCGGGCTCGGGGCAATTCATCGGTTCCTTCGGGCAAATCCCCTGCTGGTTTCCGCACGCGATATATGCGGCCTCTCCCTGTCAGCCGCCGCAGGTCGGGCCCGTGTCGGTTGAGGCGGGGGGGCGGTTCAAACCCTGGAGTTCCTCTATCCATGCATCCGTCGTCATCACCTTGCTGAACCTCATCCCCTGGGTCACCAGCACCGCCCTGTGGAGCTCCTCGGCGGTGACGGAGCCGGCATAGGTGGTGAAGCCGAGGGTCCCGGTGGCGTCGGAAAGGAACTCCACGGAAAACCCCATGTGGAACGCCTGCCTCGCCGTCGTGTCGCAACACATATGCGTCATGTACCCTGAGATGACGACGGTGTCTATAGCCATCTCCCTCAGCCAGCGCTCCAGGGTGGTGCCGGTGAAGCTCCCTGGCATGTTCTTCTCTATCAGGGCGTCATACGGACGTTTGGCGACCTCGGGGTGTATCTCCCATTCCGGGAACCCTTTTCTAAAGACAGGGGAATTCGCGGCGTTGGCGGTATGCCGGATGACGACTATGGGGATGGAATGGCTGTTGGCCGCGTCCATCGCCTTAAGGATGTTCTCGAAGCTCCCGGGCGGGTGCGAGACCCGGAGCTTGCCGGTAAAATATTCGTTCTGAATGTCGATGACAAGCAAAGCCCTCTTCATAATCATGCCTTTCTGACGGGGACCGGTTATCGCCGGGCCGCGCCGGGAATCAAACCCCGGGCCGGTTTTGCCTCCGGGGCCTTTGTAACGCAACCGGGGCCCTTCGCCGCGCTTCCCTAATCCCCGGCGATAAAGGGGTTTCTCTCCCGCTCATCCGTTATCGTGGTTTCGGGGCCGTGGCCGGGGAATACCCGAACAAAGCCGCCGAGGGGGAGGATCTTCTTTTTTATGGAGTCCATTATCTCATCGTATGAGCCGCCCGGGAAGTCCGTCCTCCCTATGGAGCCGGCAAAGAGGGTGTCTCCGGTGAAGACACACCCCTTTTTCCTGTCATAGAGTGATATCCCTCCCTTTGTGTGCCCCGGGGTATGCAGCACCCGCATCTTTATCTCCCCGGTCTTGATGACATCCCCGTCCTTGAGGAGTATCTCCGGGTCGCCCTGCTCCGGGGTCTTGACGCCGAATAATATCCCGTGCTCGTGCGACTCCTTCATCAGGGTGGCGTCGTTGCCGTGGATGGCGACTTGGGCGCCGGTATATGCCTTGACCTCAGCGTTGCCCCCGACGTGGTCGAAGTGGCCGTGGGTGTTTACTATGTATTTTACCTTGAGCCCCTCCTTCTTGACCGTATTGATGATGGCGCCGGCGTCCCCGCCCGGGTCTATGACGACCGCCTCGCGGCTCTTCTTGTCCCAGAGGATATAGCAGTTCACCTCAAGCGGGCCTACTATAAGCGTCTTCATCATCTGCGGTAATCCCTCCGGGTATGAGGTCGCTGGCGAGGCCGCGCGCGGCGCGTCTTCATCCATTCCGATCGCAGGCTCGGCTACTTGAGCCAGTTTTTTATCCTTTCGGAGTACTCGGACAGAAGCTCATTCGCCCTGTCCTCCGTGGATGCCTCGGCTACTAAATAGAAGTACGGCTGGTCCTGGCTCGGGTACGCCACCACCCAGTCCTCGCCGAAGCGTATCTTTATCCCCTCGAGATATACCGTGTCCTTGCCCATCGAGTATTCGGTGAGATGCCTCATTATCATGCCCTTCTTCTCAAACGGGCATAATACGCGGTCTTTCACTATGGAGGAAGGCGGGATCTCCCTTATGAGCTTGTGGAGTACCGCGCCCTGGTCCGCGAGCATCTCAAGTATCTTCGCTATCGCGTACATCCCGTCGAAGTTCGGCTGGAATTTGGGGAAGATGAAGCCTCCGGTGGGCTCCCCGATAAAGAGCACCGAGTCGTCCGCCGCGGCCTCCATGAGCCCCCTCGGCGTGGTCTTGGTCCTCTTGACCTTGAACCCGTAGTTGTCGGCGAGCCGGTCTATGGCGCGGGAAGCGGTCATGGGCACGGCTATGGCGCCCTTGCTGCCCTTGTAGTGCTTGAACGTGAGGAGCGCGATTATATTCAGGGCGGTGTCCCCGTCTATCGCCTCCCCGGTATCGTCGAAGAGGAAGACCTTCTCCCCTCCGGCGTCGAGCAGGAAGCCGACGTCGGCATTGAGCGAGCGCACGATGGAGGATATCTGGGCGAGGGCCTTCTGGAATTCTTCCGCGGTCTTCGTGGTCTTGGTGCCGTCTATGTTGGCGTTCAGAGCTATGACGTCGCAGCGGAACGAGCCGAGGATGGTCGGGAATATGCGTGTGGAGGAGCCGTAGGAGTAGTCCAGCACCACCTTGAACTTCGCCCTGTTTATCGCCTGTTCGTCTATTGCGGCCCTGAAGGCGCTCTGGTAGATGTCAAGCCCGTGTATGGGGAATACCATCTCGCCCGTCTCTTCGAGCGGCACCCGGACGAAGTCCTCCATGAAAAAGAGCCTCTCTATGCTCTTTTCATAGCCCGGGTGCAGGTCCATGCCGTTGTTGTCGAAGAACTTGAGGTCCAGTAGCTGCGGGTCGAATGGGGACCGCCTGGTGTGTATGCCCCCTATCTCGGAGCCTCCCCTGGCAAGGAGCCTGCACACGGGCATCGGAGTGACGCCGTAGTCGTGCACGTTTACTCCGGTTGAGAGCATGCCGGTCATCACCGCCCTGTTTATCATGCGCGAGGTCTTGTGCGCGTCCCTGCTCGTGGATACGAAGGAGCCCTTCTTGAGGGACGCCCCGTATGCGGCCCCCAATTTCGCGGCGAACTCCGGGGATATCTCGATGTTGGCAAGCCCCGTAACGCCGTACGTGGAGAATATGTGCCTGCTCCACCTCTCGCCCCAGATAAGGCTTGAGGAGAGGATGGCGTCGTCTTCGACCGTCTTTCTCGGCCAGACCTTCACGTTCGCCTTGACGGTGGACCTCATGCCTATCGTGCAGTGGTCGCTCACTATGACGCCCTCGGCGAGGTGCGCGCCCTCGAGGATGGCCGAGTCGTCCGCCACCACGCACTCCTGCATGAGCGCCCCGCGGGCGACCCTTACGTTGTCCCAGAGCACGGAATCGGTGATAACGGCCCCTTCCTCGACCACCGTGTTTGAGCCTATTATGGAATTGGATATCCTCGCGTCGGCCTCTATCCTGCAGTTCTCCCCGACCACTATAGACCCTTCGAGCTTGGACGAGAAGTCGATCCTTGTGCCCTTGCCGACCCAGATATCTTTCCCGGCGACCTTCTCCCCGCGCATCTTGACCTTGACCTTGCCATGCAGGATGGCCATGTTCGCGCTCCTGTATTCCTCGAGGCTCCCGACGTCCTTCCAGTACCCGTCGGCTATGTAGCCGCAGATAGGCTTCTTGTTCTCAAGCAGGAGGGGGAAGAGGTCCTTGCTGAAGTCGAACTCCTTGTCCTCTGGGATGAAGTCGAGTATCTCTTTTTCGAGTATGTATATGCCGGTATTTATGGTGTCGCTGAAGACCTCCCCCCAGCCCGGCTTTTCGAGGAACCGCAAGATCCTCCCGTCCTTGTCCGTTATGACGATGCCGAAGGCAAGGGGGTTTTCCACCCTCGTAAGGACTATGGTAGCCATGGAGCGGCTCTTCTTATGGAACTCCACCGCCTTGTTCAAGTCTATGTCCGTAAGCACGTCGCCGCTTATCACGAGCGTCGTGGATGGGGCCTCCCATTTGCGCATGGCCCTGCCCACGCTTCCGGCCGTGCCGAGGTCCACCGTGGTCGTTATGTAGTCGAGCTTTACGCCGAAGACCCTCCCGTCGCCGAGGTGCTCGGTTATGGATTCGGGCTGGAAGTAGAGCAGGGCCGTCAAGTCGGCGATAGAGTGCTTTTTCAAGAGCTCTATGATGTGCTCCATCATGGGCCGGTTGGCCATCGGGACCATCGGTTTGGGAAGGTTGTTGGTGAGGGGCCTCAGCCTCGTGCCGAAGCCGCCGGCCATGATGATGCACTTCACTGGAGCCTCCTTCAAAGTGAGAATAGGGTGCCTCTAAAAATTGCTCTTTTTCCCGATCTCTTGAACATGCATAGCGAGCGACAAATTCTACCAGTTAATGCCGTATCCGTCAAGAACATAACCAGTTGGTTTTATTCTTTTTTCTTGCCCGGCGCGCCTGATGGCGCCGGGATGGCAGGACAAAAAAACCGTTTGACTTTGCCGGCTTGACTGTGTTAATAAAGACCGATTATTTTTCACGGCCCATTAACCTTTGATGGCAAACGGTTATGGAAGGGGTGCGCCGTATGGGTCAGGACGAAGGCGGAGGGGTCTTGAAAGGGCTCGCCACGCTCGCATCGATGGGCATAACGCTGGTAGTGGCGACCTTCATAGGGCTTGCGATAGGCATATATCTGGACAAGAAGTTCTCCACAAAACCCTGGCTCACCATAATCTTCCTTATATTCGGCATAGCCGCCGGATTCAGGAATATATACACGGTGATAAGGAAGTATGGCTAAGGAGGCTTTAAAGACGGATGGCGCGGAAGGCGGGCAGGAGGGCCGGACGGACGGCGGGGCCTTGACAGATGACGGCGCGCAGGGGAGCGTGGCCGCGGGGGAGATGGATTCCAATGACTCGCAGGCGGATTATTCCGCCGTATCGTCGGCGGCCTCAACAGTTGCATACAAGGCAGGGGTGGCGAACCTTGTCGCAGGCGGGGTCGGGACCATTGCCTCGGCGATGATGATAAGCGGGATGGTGGCCGTTGGCTTCGCCGCGGGATATATGATAGGCGTTGCCAATATATGGATGCTCTTGAATATCGCCAAGAAGGGCGTTGAGATGACGCCTCAGGAGGCGGGCAAGTACGTCGCCTCCAGATACTACCTGAGGTACTCCGCCACCATCATCGCGTTAAGCGTATTGATAGCAACAGGGCTTGTAGGGGCCGGGCCTGCTTTAGCCGGCCTTACGGTCTGCATCTTCACGACTATAGCCGCGATAATATTCGCGGCGAGAGAGGGGGTTTATTAAAGATATGCATGAGTCCATAATACTGCCGACATTCGGGCTCCATGCCCATACGGCGTTGCTGATATATACGCTGATAGTGCTTGTTGTATTCGCCGTTCTCTTGAAAGGGAAGTTCGCGCTCGTACCCGGCAAGATACAGTCGATGCTTGAGCTGGGGGTCGAACTCTTCATGGGCCTCGTCGAAGAGACGATGGGGCATAGGGGAAAGAAGTACGTCCCGTTCATCCTCACCCTTGCCTTCCTTATCCTCATATGCAACGCCTTGAGCTTCATACCCGGTCTCATGGCGCCGACCGCTAACTTCAATACCACGATGGGACTCGGCCTCACGGTATTTTTCGCGACGCACATAATAGGGGTCAAGGAGCACGGCCTCAAGTATTTCAAGCACTTCATCGGGCCTGCCTGGTGGCTCGCCCCGTTGATCATACCGATAGAGCTGATAGGGCATCTGGCGAGGCCGATCTCTCTCTCGCTCCGACTCTTCGGCAACATCATGGGCCATGAGCAGATAGTCGGGGTGTTCCTTATAATGATGCCCTTCGCCTACCCGCTCCTCGTCGTCTCCACCCTGCTGGGCGTGCTCGTCGTATTTCTGCAGTCGTTCATCTTCTCGCTCCTTGCGATGATGTACATAGGCGGTGCGCTCGAAGAGATACACTGATTAAGGGCCGGGGTTCATATGGCGGCCCCGGGAAAGACGGAACAGACCGGGAAGGGGGGAGATGCCCCTTCCCGGCTCTGTTTTTTAAACGCTCTGAAACCCCTGTGGATTTAAATCCCTGGGAGGTTCCATTGCCTGAACAGACTTTCGGCCGCCCGGCTTGACAATCTCACCGGGTTTCCATATAATATAATATGCATAAATTCGATTAGTGGCGATGGAATTTTTCTTTATGGAGGGATAAGCAATGGGTCTGCCCGTATTAGCGGATTCATTACATAGCTATCTTGCGGAGATAAACCGTTATCCGTTGCTGTCGCAGGACGAGGAGTTCGAGATAGCCGAGCGGTACTGCAGGTCGAAGAGCATCGGGGACGCTCACATGCTCGTCGCCTCCAACCTGAGGTACGTGGTGAAGATCGCCCTCGGGTACCGCAACTACGGATGCAGGATCGCCGACCTTATCCAGGAAGGCAACATCGGGCTGATGATAGCCGTGAAGAAGTTCAACCCGTACAAGGGCTTCCGTCTTATCACCTACGCCACCTGGTGGATAAGGTCCTGCATACAGGAGTTCATCCTCAAGACGAGCGGCATAGTCAAAAGGGGCGCCAAGGCGTTAAAGAGGAAGCTCTTTTACAGGACGGAATCCAGGGCCGATACCCATGAGCCGAAGGACGACGGCCTTATGGCCGGCTCCGACGACGTAATGGGGGCCAATGACCTGTCGTTGAACATCTCCGTCGGAGACGAGCTGACCACCAGGCAGGATATGCTGGCGGATTCAGGCCCGGGCCCGCTCGAGGCAACGGCGATAAGGGAAGAAGAGGCCATAGTCAAGAGAGAGGTCAAGGACGCGCTTGCGCTCCTGAACGGCAGGGAGCGCATGGTGATAGAGAAGAGGATACTGTCCGAAGAGCCCGAAAGCCTCCAGGATATCGGGGACGAGCTCGGCGTCACCAGGGAGAGGGTCAGGCAGATAGAGGCCGAGGCCGTCAAGAAGCTGAGAAAGAGCCTTGCCTCCACCGGCCTCACAGACCTCCTCCAGGGCGCTTAACGGGGCCTTCAGCCTCCCCTCAGGCGGTAATTAAGCGAAGCAAGCTGAACATGCATAGCGAGCGCATTCCCCGCAGCTTGCTGCGGGGTCAAGCGAGCGAATAGGAATATATACTCCCTTATATGTCGAAGATTCCCCGCGGCTTGCTGCGGGGAGCTTCAACGCAAGTCCCTTCGGATACCCTGGAGCTTGCTCCGGGGCTGTTCATTTTTTTAGCGTTCTGAGACCCCTTGGGCCTTAACCTGGGAGGTTTCTTCGGTTCACGATCAAGCGCGGCCGTACGCGCACGATAAGGTCATATTCTCCTCCCGACGCCTGCAGCGGGGTTGCTCATCATAAAAATACCGGCCTTCTTAAAACCCGTTTCATCAATCATACCTATAACCGTCTAACCGTTATCAATCCGTTGTACAAGCGGCCTCCATCGAGGCCTTGGCCCGCGCCCCTTGCGCTTTACGCGCGCGCATCCGCGTCGGCGAGAGACTTTTCCCTTTACTGAGAGGCCCTAATGAGGTTATAAATATCTGTCGGGGAAGGTCTTTTGCGGTATATCATCCGGCGGGTAGAGAGACGGTGTAGCCGCGGGTAAAGTGGAGGAGATTCAATTGCAGACCAGGCCGACCTCCGTCATCATAGATACGGGGGCGCTCAAGCACAATTTTTTCAGGCTAAGGGAACTGATATCCGATAATACCGGCATAATGGCGGTGGTGAAGGCCAACGCCTACGGCCACGGGGACGTGGAGGTGGCCAGTGTGCTTGAGCCGCTCGGCTGCGATTTTTTCGGCGTGGCAATGGCCGAGGAGGGGGCGCGGCTCCGCGCATCCGGCATCGCAAGACCCATAGTGGTGCTCGGCGGCGTCTACCCGGGGCAGGTAGAGGACGCGATAGCGCTCGACCTGACCCCCGTGGTATTCGACCTGGAGACCGTGCGCCTCATAGACGAGCGCGCCAAAAAATCCGGGCTGATAAAAAACGTCCATGTCAAGGTAGACACGGGCATGGGCAGGATCGGGCTCCTCCCCGGGGAAGTCACCCCGTTCTTCGAGTCCCTGAAGGGGTTCAGGAACATCGCCGTGGAGGCCGTGCTCTCGCACTTTGTCGAGGCCGAGAACGAGGACAAGGGGTTCTCAAAAAAGCAGCTCGGAGTTTTTTTTGGTATCCTTGATACCGTAAGGAGGCTCGGGTTCGCCCCGCGCTATATAGACATGGCCAACAGCGCCGCGGCAATGGATTACAGGGACGCGCACTTCAACCTCATAAGGCCGGGCATAATGCTCTACGGCGCGTACCCGGCGGCCCGCCTCGCCGGCAAGGTCGCGCTCAAGCCCGTGATGAGCGTCAGGACACGCATCCTGTCCCTCAAGAGGGCGCCGGCCGGGTTCCCGGTCGGCTACGGCAGGACGTTCGTCACGAAGAGGGAAAGCGTCATAGCAACACTTCCGATAGGATACGCCGACGGGTTTCCGAGGAGGCTGTCCGGTAACGCGGATGTGCTGGTCAGGGGCGCAAGGGCGCCGGTAGTCGGCACGGTCTGCATGGACATGGCCATGTGCGACGTCACGGACGTGCCGGGGGCTGAAGTCGGGGACGAGGTTGTGGTAATGGGGTCCCAGGACGGCGAGTCCATCACCGCGGAGGAGATCGCCGGGAAGGCCGGCACTATCAGCTACGAGATATTCTGCGGCGTCTCGGCGCGCGTGCCGCGTATCTATGTCTGAGGCGGCATCGCCTGAAAGGGGACAACAACGGCCTGAATGATGAGACGATACCTTGAGAAGATCGGCAAGAGCAGCGAGGAGTTCGTAGACGCCGCGGGCCGGATGGCTATAATGCTCTCCCAGGCCGTGATGTACGCCTTTACCCCTCCGATAAAGCTCCGGAGCATATTCAAGCAGATGGAGTTCGTGGGGGTGCAGAGCCTCTTTGTCGTCGTGCTCACGGGGCTCTTTACCGGGATGGTGCTGGCCCTGCAGAGCTATAACGCGCTTAAAAGGTTCGGCGCGGAGAGCCTCGTGGGCCCAACGGTCGCCCTCAGCATGGCCAGGGAGCTCGGCCCCGTTCTGGCCGGGCTGATGGTCACTGGCAGGGCCGGCAGCGCCATGGCGACGGAGCTCGGCACCATGAGGGTCACCGAGCAGATAGACGCCCTCGTCACCATGGCCGTGAACCCGGTCAAATACCTCGTCGTGCCGAGGATATTAGCGGGTATATTCATGTTCCCGCTCCTCACCATAGTAACGGACTTCGTCGGCGTGGTCGGCGGGTACCTGGTCGGCGTAAAGCTGCTCGGCATAAACCCGGGCGTGTACATAGGCAGGACCATAGATTACGTCCAGGTAGGCGACATATTCAACGGGCTCACCAAATCCGTAATGTTCGGGCTTATAACCACGCTCGTGGCGAGCTACAACGGCTTTTATACCACGGGGGGCGCCGAAGGGGTCGGCAGGGCCGCCACGAGCTCGGTTGTAACGGGCAGCGTCCTTATCCTCGTCTCCGACTACATCATCTCTTCGTTCATGTCCTGAGGCTTGATAGTCGGCGGTGACATATGATAAAAATTACGGATTTAAAGAAGTCCTTCAACTCCAAGAAGGTGCTCGACGGGGTAAACCTCGAGATAGAGCAGGGCAAGATCACCGTCATAATCGGCAGGAGCGGCGAAGGCAAGAGCGTGCTGATAAAGCACATAATAGGGCTCTTGAGGCCCGATGAGGGCAGGATATTCCTCGACGACCTCGAGCTCACTTCCATGAAGGAGCGCGACTTCAACGAGGTGAGGAAGCGCTTCGGCATGCTCTTCCAGGGCGCGGCCCTCTTCGACTCCATGACGGTGGCCGAGAACGTCGGTTTTCCGCTAAAGGAACATACCGACCTGAACGATGAGGATATAATGAAGGCCGTCGTTGAAAAGCTCAAGAGGGTCGGGCTGGTGGACGTGGAGAACATGATGCCCGCCGACTTGAGCGGCGGCATGAAAAAAAGGGTCGGGCTCGCCAGGGCCATAGTGATGGACCCGGAGATAGTCCTCTTCGATGAGCCTACTACCGGGCTTGACCCCATAATGAGCGACTCGATAGCGGAACTCGTGCTCGACACCCAGAGGGCGCTCAAGACCACCTATGTGCTCATAACGCACGACATCCCGTTCACCTACAAGATAGCGGACAAGATAGCCATGCTGCACGAGGGCAGGATAATCGAAGAGGGAACGGTCGAGGATATGAAGAACAACCAGAACCCGATACTCAGGCAGTTCCTCGAGGGAAGGGCCGAGGGGCCGATAAAGGTGTATTGAACATGCATAGCGGGCGCGAGCGGATAGCAACCCCCCTGCATCATTGCGCCGAGATATACACAGCGACGTAAATAAATGCGCATACAGAGCGTCAGAACAAAGGTATGCACGGTTATGACGCTCTGTATAATACCGGGATGACCTATGGCGGAAAGACCGTCTATATTTAAATTCAGCCCCGAAGCGAAGGTGGGGCTCTTCGTCCTCTTCGGGATAATACTCCTTGTCTACATGTCCCTGAGGATCGGGGGCATCAAGTTCGGGAGGACCGAGGGCTACCTCCTCACCGTCAACTTCGACAGCGCCGCCGGGCTCGACAAGGACGCCTCCGTGCGCGTGGCCGGGGTCGAGGTCGGAAGGATCAAGGAGATATCGCTGCAGGACAGCAGGGCCCATCTCGTCCTCGAGATAAAGCCGGGGATAAAGGTCCGCAAGGACTTTACCGCCGTGCTTACGACCAAGGGCCTGCTCGGGGAGAAGTACCTGGAGCTTATCCCTGGCTCCCCCAGCGCGCCCCTCTTGAAGGAGGGGGACGAGATAACGAGGACGACCTCGTACGTGGACATGGACAGGCTCCTGACCATACTGAGCGACGTATCCAAGGACATAAAGGGGGTCACCGAGTCGTTGAACAAGGTCTTCGGCGGCCCGGAAGGCGAGCAGACCCTCAAGAACATAGTAAAGAACATCGAGGAGATATCATTCAGGGTCAACTCCATCGTCTCCAAGAACGACGAGAAGCTCGGGAACATCGTGAAGAACCTCGATGAGTTCACCGCCCTGTTGAAAAACGACGGCCCCGAGCTCTCTTCCAACCTGAAGCTCGCCATAAAGAACCTCAACGAGGGTCTGGTAAAGACCTCCGGCAGCCTGAACCAGATGATAGAGGAGAACAGGGGGAACCTCAAGGAGGGCGTTGAGAACCTGAAGGTGGCGTCCATGCGGCTCCAGGAGGCGATGGAGAACGTGAACAAGGTGACCAAGGAGATAGGCCCGGGCATAGCCGACACCGTCAACTCGGTCGGCAGCATAGCCAAGAAGATAGACAGGGGAGAGGGCACTATCGGCAAGCTCATCAACGACGACACCTTCCACGAGAACATAAACAAGACGGTGGCCGGCATAAACAACTACATAGAGAGGACGGAGAACATCCATACCTTCATAGGCTACAGGGGGGAGTTCCTCTTTGACGCAAGGGACACGAAGAGCTACTTCTCTTTAAGGATCCAGCCCAGGGCGGATAAGTACTATATCGTCGAGATAATCGACGACCCGAGGGGCAAGAGGAATAAGGAGACCAAGGATGTCACCATCGGGTCTACTACCACGACGGAGACCACGATAACCACCAGCGACGCCCTCAAGTTCTCCGCGCAGATAGCCAAGAGGTTCAAGAACGTGGTCTTGAGGGGCGGCATCATCGAATCGACCGGCGGGGCCGGCATGGACTACTACATGTTCAAAGACAGCCTCAAGTTCTCCCTCGATGCCTTTGACTTCAGCCAGAAGGGCAACCCGCACCTCAAGGCGAGCGCCACTTACAGGAT
>JACRLF010000114.1 GCA_016235365.1 Deltaproteobacteria bacterium
CGCGGCTTGCCGCGGGGAATCTTCGACATGTAAGGAAGTATCTATATCCGATTCGCTCGCTTAGCCCCGCTAGCCAAGCTGCGGGCTGGGCGCTCGCTATGCATGTTCAAAAAGCTCCCGACCCACGCCACTTGGCGTGGAAGGCGTCGAGGAGCGAGGCAGGGTTCCCATTGCGTCTTTACAATTGCAATGGGAAGGCGTATTTTGTCCATACGCCGTAGCAGAGCGACGATGACAACGCAGTAGATGGACTTTTTCAACAGCCTGTTAGCGTTCTGAAACCCCTGGGCCTCCAAGTCCGCGGGGGATCATCTTTGAGCGTTCTGAAGGCCCCTTGGGTCTGAAGGCCATCAAGTCTTTATATCTTGCCGTATCTAAGACGGTGGAACGGCAAAAGGGTGTTGCGGTGTTCAGAAGGGCGTTGATATTACTCATACAGGCCTATAAGGTTTTTATCTCTCCGGCGCTTCCGCCGTCATGCAGGTTCTATCCGAGCTGTTCGGATTACGCCCGCGCCGCGATAGAGGCCCACGGGGTATTTTACGGCGTCTTTCTCGCCGCAAAGAGGCTTTTGAGGTGCAACCCGTTCTTTGAGGGCGGTTACGACCCGGCACCCGAGGCGCACGGCGGCCACAGGCACGCCATAAAGACACCACACAGTTAGGCAAAGGTCCGGGATTATGGATAAAAAGCTCTTGTTAGCGCTAATACTTTCGATGGGGGTTCTTTTTCTCTACCCCTACGCGATGAAACGGTTCTTTCCCGCGGCGATGAACGCCGCAAAGACAACGCCGAAGGCAGAGGGTGAGGCCGGTAAAGGGGTTGCCGCGCCCCCTGTGGCGGAGGAAAAGGCCGCGGCAGGCAGACCAGCCTCGACAGTGAAAGAGGAGTTGGTGAAGGTAGAGACCCCGCTCTACAGGGCCGTCTTTTCAACAATCGGGGGCGGGGTCAGGAGCTGGGAGCTCAAGAAATATTCGGAGACCCTCAAGGAAAAGGACGGCGGAGTAAATATCGCCGACACCATAAGCAGGGACGGCTCATACAGGACCGAGGTCCTGACCAACGGCGTCCTGGAGGACATATCCTTCACGCCCTCCGGCGCCGCTCTGAATATCGACAAAGCGGGAGCCTCCGAGCTCGTATTCAAGGGGACCACGAGCGCCGGTTTGAGCGTGGAGAAGAGTTACAGGTTCACCGGCTCAAGCTACATGGTCAACGTGGAGCTCAAGATATCCAACCCCACAAAGGCCCCGTTTGCCGGCTCGGTCCAGACCCCGCTCTCGGCCTCTGTAGCCGGCAAGGACCCTACCGGATACCACCAGGGCCCTGTCGTATACTACGCAAAGGACAAGCTCACCAGACCTACCGTGAAGGAGCCGAGCCTCACCGGAGGCGAGCCTAAGTGGATCGGGCTTGAGAGCAAGTACTTCCTGGCCGCGATCCTCGTAAAGCCGCAATCAGGGTTCACCTGGTCGACCAGAGTGTCCGCCGCCTCTTCGAGCGCCAGGCTCGAGATGCCCCTGAATCTGAACCCCGGCGGCCAGATCGTCTACGGATACAACGAGTTCAGGGGGCCGAAGGAATACGACCTCCTTATAGCGCAGAAGGCCGGGCTTGAAGAATCGATAGAGTTCGGGTACTTCGGTTTTTTTGCAAAGCCGCTCCTGGTGGTACTCAACTTCTTCGAGAGATACTTCCATAACTACGGACTTGCCATCATACTGCTTACCGTTATCATCAAGGTTATATTCTACCCGCTCACCAAGTACAGCCTCAAGTCGATGAAGGACATGCAGAGGATGCAGCCGCAGCTCGCCGCCTTGAAGGAGAAGTACAAGGACAACAAGGAGAAGTTGAACAAGGAGATGATGGAGCTATACAAGAGGCAGAAGATAAACCCGTTGAGCGGGTGTCTGCCGATGATACTCCAGATACCGGTCTTCATAGCCCTTTACGAGGTCCTCTACGTCGCCATAGAGCTCAGGCACGCCCCGCTCTTCCTCTGGATACAAGACCTCTCGGCCAAGGACCCTTACTACATAACCCCGCTCGTAATGGGGGCTACGATGTTCGTGCAGCAGAGGATGACGCCGAGCACGGCAGATCCGGCCCAGGCGCGCATAATGATGTTCATGCCGCTGATATTCACCTTCATGTTCCTCAAATTCCCCTCGGGGCTCGTCGTCTACTGGCTTGTTAATAACGTCCTTACCATAGCCCAGCAGTACTATGTAAACAGGGCGCCGGCAAAGGCCTGACAAAACAGGGCGTGTTTCAATGTTTCCTACGGTATAATTCCCCGGAGCTTGCTCCGGGGGAGCTTCAACAAGCATAGCGAGCGGATTCCCCGCAGCTTGGCTTTGGGGAGGAGCGAGCGAATTACAAACGATAAATTCCTTACTTGAAAATTCTCCACAGCTTGCTGCGGAGAATTTTAACGTTTTTCGACTCTTCCCCGCCCGGCTTGCCGTGGGCGGGTCCATTGACGCCCCCTCTCTACCCACACGTGCCTCACATTATACGGCCATGGACAATTACGACACCATAGCGGCGGTTTCAACCCCGATAGGCGAAGGCGGCATAGGGATAGTGAGGATAAGCGGCCCCGAGGCCCTCGATACGGCCTTGAAGCTCTTTACCATCAAAGGCAATGTTGCGGCCGTTGAAGAGAGGCGGATGTATTACGGGACGGTCTTCGACCCCGGGGAAAAAAAGGCGATAGACGACGGTTTCATGGTCTTTATGAAGGGGCCGAGGTCTTATACCGGCGCGGACGTGGTGGAGATACACTGCCACGGGGGGACGCTCGTATTGAAAAAGACCCTTGAGGCCGCTGTCAAAGGCGGGGCGCGTATGGCCGGGCCGGGGGAGTTCACCAGGCAGGCCTTTTTGAACGGGAAGCTCGACCTGGCGCAGGCCGAGGCGGTGATAGACCTGATAAGGGCGCGGACAGAGGCCTCCCTCCAGGCGGCCAGGGGCAGGCTCGACGGGGCCTTTTCGCGGAGGGTGGGAGAGATAAAGGAGGCGCTGCTGGACCTCCTCGTCAACCTGGAGGCGGAGCTTGACTTCCCCGAGGACGAGGTAGAGGGGCTTATGTCAGAGGCCATCGAGCAGGGGCTGGCGGAGGCCGGGGGGCGGATAGAGAGGCTTTTGGCCACCTACGAGGAGGGCCGGGCGATAAAGGACGGCGTGAGGGTCTTGATTCTCGGCAGGCCCAACGTCGGCAAATCGAGCCTCTTGAATATCCTTCTCAAGCAGGAGAGGGCCATAGTTACCCCGCACCCCGGCACGACGCGCGACGTAATAGAAGAGGTGATAAACCTGAGGGGCGTCCCCATAAGGCTCATGGACACCGCCGGGCTGAGGGATACCGACGACCACGTGGAGTCCATCGGCGTGAGGCTCGCCAGGGAGAGGATAGAGACAGCGGAGCTTATACTCCTTGTGATCGACGTCTCGTCCGGCTCTTTTGATGAAGACATGGGGATATTGAAGTCGATAGAAAATAAGAAGGTCATAGTGGCGGCTAACAAGATAGACCTTGTCCCTGGCCGGCTCGACGTGGAGGGGGCGTTCGGCGGTCAAAAGGTGATGTTCATCTCGGCCCTCGGCTCAACCGGCATAGAGGAGCTCAAGGACGCCATCTACGAAGAGTCCACGGGGCGCCCTTACGGGGCCGGTCTGGACGCGCCCCCCGGGGAGCTTGTGGCGACCGTTAGGCAGAGGGATGCGCTTGCAAAGGCCCTTGAGGGCGTATGGAGGGCGGGGACGGCCCTCAAGGAGGGGCTGCCAAGGGAGTTTATCGCAACGGACCTGAGACACTCCGTAGACAGGCTCGGCGAGATAACCGGAGAGACGACGACCGAAGATATACTCGACAGGATATTCTCCGGGTTTTGCATAGGCAAGTAGTCGTTTGAATATGCATAGCGAGCGCATTCCCCAGCCCCAAGCTGCGGGGTCAAGCGAGCGAATAGAAATTGTTTCCTTACATATCGAAGATTCCCCGCGGCTTAGGCCAGCGGGGAGCTTCAAGAGAGGTCGCCCATCAGCTTCAGGTAGAAATGCCCCGTTTCACGGATGAAGGTCGAGGGGCGGCTTCGCCTCCTGGCGCTTCCAGAAGCCCTCGGCCTCCTCAACGTCGAGCCTGCTCCCGATTATAAGCGGGGTCCTCTGGTGGAGTTCGGTCGGGACGACGTCGAGCACCCTGCCATCGCCGGTGGAGGCGCGCCCTCCGGCCTGCTCGGCGATGAAGGAGAGCGGGTTCGCCTCGTAAAGGAGGCGGAGTTTCCCGTTCTTTGACTTCCGGTCCGAGGGGTAGAGGAAGACCCCTCCCTTGAGCAGGTTGCGGTGGAAGTCCGCCACGAGCGAGCCGATGTACCTGGCGGTGCAGGGCTTGTCCGCGGACTTGAGTTTTTCTATGTAGAGGCTTGTGCCGGGGTACCAGTGTTTGTTGTTGGCCTCGTTTATGCTGTAGATGCCGCCCCGCTCCGGGACCGTTATGTCCTCGTGCGAAAGGATGAACTCCCCTACCCCGGGGTCGAGCGTGAAGCCGTGCACGCCGTGGCCGGTGGTGTAGACGAACATCGTGCTCGAGCCGTAGAGGATGTAGCCGGCCGCGGCCTGCTCCACGCCGGGCTTCAGGAAATCGGCTTCCGTCGCATCCCCGTCCGGAGGGCACTTCAGTATGGAGAAGATTGTGCCTACGCAGACGTTGACGTCGATGTTCGACGAGCCGTCGAGCGGGTCGAAAAGCAGGAGGTATCTGCCCTTCGGGTAATGGCTGTGGATGGTTATGATATCGTCCATCTCCTCCGAGGCCATGGCCGCGAGGTGGCCTCCGTGCTCCATGGTCTTTATGACGGCGTTGTTGGCGAACTCGTCGAGCTTCTGGACCTCTTCGCCGTGGATGTTCTTTGAGCCTGTGGCGCCGAGTATGTCGATGAGGCCCGCCCTGTTGACCTCTCTGGAGATGACCTTGGCCGCAACCACAAGGTCGGAGAAAAGGCCCGTGAAATTCCCGGAGGAACCCGGATATTTTCTCTGTTCTTCGAGAAGGAACTTTGTCAGGGTCATGCCTATAGGCATGGCGCCTCCTTGCGGGTAATTTTATACACGAATTTTCCCTTCAATAAACCTGTTCATTTAACAGATGGTCGGGGAATTTGAAGTCCTTCAGCTCCTCCACCTCAAAGAGGCCGGGGAACCTTTCGTCCTCAAGGAGTATCTTCTCGACGTTGCCCTGCCAGAGGGAGAAGAAGAGCTCTTTCTGCTCCTTTGAGGCCATGGACCTCAACACAAGCGGCATGAGGTCGTTCATCCTCATGTCGCCCGAAAGGGCCTGGGGGTTGTAGGCGGCCCTGACGGCCTTTCCGGTGTCGAGCCTCTGGAAGATGAAGGCGTTGAACTGGACGTCCTTTGAGTCGAAGAAGAGCTTGTTGTCCCTGCCCCACCTCCCCCCGAGGCCTTTAAACCCGGTAATCCCGGCCGCGCCCGTGATAAGTGATATTACGTGGGACTGCGGGCCGTAGGCGAGGTCTGTAGGGCCGCCCTTTATTATCACCCGTATCTCTCCCCTTACCGGCAGCTCGGCGCCGTAGAGGGCCTTGAGCGCCTTTGCGGTGAGCTTATATGCGCCTGATACCGCCGGACAGGAGTGGCCGGCTACAAGGACCGCGTCAGTATAGTTGAATACAAAGGGCTCCCCTTCGTCCTGGGCCCCGAGCACGTAAGCCAAAGGCTCCTTGAGCTTTATAGGCTCCACCCTTTCAAAGAACTCCTGACGCCATTTCGTGGTCGTTATAGACATTATCCAAGCGCCTCCATTAATTGTTTTTGAAAATGCATAGCGAGCGGCCAGCCGCGGCTCGTTGTGGCTGGCTTCCGTTGGGGTTTTGACGCAGGGTATAGACCCTGCATCAAGCGGCGATGTAGAGGCTTTTTTGAGAGTGTAACAAAATCAGTAGGTAAGTCAAGACATTCCATCGACAGCCGCCAGAAATTCCTGCAATACCGTTTTTTTTGCTCTTCACCCCGCTATTCAGGCTCCGCAATGGCCTATTTTTAGCGGAACTTCCTTCTCCTCGTTAAGCCGGCATATCCACAATTTTTGAAAATGCATAGCGAGTGCCAAGCTGTAGCTTGCCGCGGGGAGCTTCACCCCCCCCCTAAAATTCTCTGGACGGTATTTTACACCACACCCCATACCAGACACTGATAAATATCTGCTTTTTAAAAATTTTCATGATTCCTTCGGCTATATAATTCCTTGAAGCTTGCTTCGCAAGCTATAAACGTAATTCTTTCGGATACCTAAGAGGTCGCTCCTATGTGGTTTATAAAAAAATTTCTTGACAAGTTTAAACTTGAATGCTATTATAAATTTAAATTCATATCAAAGATATATTTATTATTAAAAATGATTTTGAACGGGAGCTATTCAAAGTGTGGGCATAAGGACTCCAGAGTTGTTGGCAAAGATAGATATCCCAAGGCAGAAGCTCTACTATTTAGAGCAGAAGGGCTTCATCAAGCCTAAAAAGACCATGATCGGCGAAAAGGAGTTCAGAGAGTATTCGGAAGAGGACGTCAAGAAGGTCGAATTCATATGGAAGTACCTCAAAAGGGGTTTCAAATATAAGATAGCTTACGAAAAGGCTATGGAGGAGATCGCAAACCCGCAGCTCAACCTCATAAAGAGCGAAAAACCCGCTTAACTACAGGAGGAAATTGAATGGAAGGGCTTTCCATAAGCTCTGAGCCGCCAAGCGGTAATCTTGCGAGGAAGATAAAATCGGAACTCGCGGAGATAATTGAAGACCCAAGCCGATGCCCTGAGCTCTGGAATGACTGGAGGTGGCAGCTTAAGAACAGGATTACCACGCTCGACCTCATCCGGGAGCTCATCCCCCTGACCCGCAGGGAGGAAGAGGGCATAAAACGGGCAAAGGGCCGGCTCAAGATGGGCATAACCCCTTACTTCTTCTCCCTCATCGACAGGCAGGACCCCAAATGCCCTGTCAGAAAGCAGGCGATACCGAGGCTCGAAGAGTTCGGCGTATCCTCCTGCGAAATGGTCGACCCCTGCGGCGAGGACAGCCACTCGCCCGTGCCCGGGCTCGTCCACAGGTACCCGGACAGGGTGCTCCTGATAGTAACCGACTCCTGCGCCATGTACTGCAGGTACTGCACGAGAAAGAGGATGGTGGGCGAAGAACACCCCCCCATGTCCACCGAACAGTTCGAAAACGCCTACAAATACATAAAATCAAAAAAATCGATACGCGACGTCCTCATCTCCGGCGGAGACCCGCTGATGATGAAGACCGAGGTCCTCGAGCACTACATCTCAAGGCTCCGCTCAATATCGCACATCGAGATTATCAGGATAGGGACCAGGGTCCCCGTAACCCTGCCGATGAGGGTCAATACCGAGCTTGTAGAGATGCTCAGGAAGTACCACCCGCTCTACCTGAGCATCCACTTCTCCCACCCCAGGGAGATAACCCCGGACGTGGCCAGGTCGTGCGCGATGCTCGCGGACGCCGGCATCCCGCTCGGCAGCCAGACGGTACTTCTAAGGGGCGTGAACGACAGGCCCGTCGTAATGAAGAAGCTCATGCACGAGCTGCTGAAGATACGGGTAAGGCCTTACTACTTATACCAGTGCGATATGGCTATGGGCACCGGACACTTCAGGACCCCGGTATCCGTCGGCATGAACATAATGGAGGAGTTGAGGGGGCATACTACGGGCTACGCCGTGCCGACCTTCGTGGTGGACGCCCCGGGGGGCGGGGGAAAGATACCCATAACCCCGACATACCTCGTATCCCAGGCAAAGGGCAAGGCCACCCTCAGGAATTACGAGTTCAAGATATTCAATTATACGGAACCGGAATGAAATCGAGGAAGAGATCGATAACGGCCGAGTCCAGCATCAAGACGC
>JACRLF010000115.1 GCA_016235365.1 Deltaproteobacteria bacterium
CGGTGAGAGCGGCACTGGCAAGGAGCTCGTGGCCCGCGCCATACACTCGAACAGCGTTAGGAAGGACAAGCCCTTCATACCCATAAACTGCGGGGCCATACCCGAGAACCTCATGGAGAGCGAGCTCTTCGGCTATGAGAAAGGCGCCTTTACCGGGGCGCACGCCCAGAAAAAGGGCAGGATAGAGCTTGCGGACGGAGGGACGCTCTTCCTCGACGAGGTCGGCGAGCTCCCGCTCCAGCTTCAGGTAAAGCTCTTGAGGTTCCTGCAGGACTTCAGGTTGAACAGGGTCGGAGGCAGGCAGACCATAGACGTGGATGTGCGTGTGATAGCCGCAACGAACAGGGACATAAAGAGGCTCCTTTCCGAGGGCAGGTTCAGGGAAGACCTGTTCTACAGGCT
The DNA here is from genome assembly GCA_016235365.1 of Deltaproteobacteria bacterium. Taxonomy (GTDB): domain Bacteria; phylum Desulfobacterota; class GWC2-55-46; order GWC2-55-46; family GWC2-55-46; genus JACRLF01. Next base: position 403 of record JACRLF010000115.1, read on the forward strand.
CGCCGTGGTGTCCATAGACCTCCCGCCGTTAAGGAAGAGGGTGGATGACGTCGTCCTTATAGCGAAGGCCTTTGTCAAGATGCACACAAAGGACGGGGCAAAGCCGAAGACCCTGAGCCTGGAAGCGATAGAGGCGTTGAACGCCTACGGCTGGCCGGGCAACGTCAGGGAGCTTGAGAACTGCATACGCAGGGCCATCACCCTTTCCGAGGGCTCATCCATCACCGCAACGGATATCGGGCTTGAGCCCGTACAGACGTCGGCCCCCGCGTCGTTCAACCTCAAGGCCGCAAAGGAAGAGCTCGAGCTCAGGCTGATAAACAAGGCCTTCACCAAGAACGACGGCAACATCAGCAAGGCCGCGGACGACCTCGGCCTTACAAGACCGACCCTTTACCACCTCTTGAAAAAATACAATATCTCGTTCAAAGAGGCTTGAAACGGCAGAAAGACCATTTGAAACTCCGGCAAGACCGGACGCCCCCCGCCCCCCCGATAAACAATAACGCCCACCAGATATCAGCCGGTGGGCGTTATGCATAAAAAAGTGCTTTTTCTTACTTCTTAACCCTTCCTAAACTTCCTTATCATCGCGAACCCTATCATACCGCTGCCGAGCAGGAGGAGAGTCGAAGGCTCGGGTACGGCAGCATAGGCCGGGGCGTAAGAACTTACAGCCGCCCTTCCGCCATCCAATATCACCGCGCTTCCCGTGGTATAGGCTGTAGCGGTAGTTTTAACGAAGACAAAATTACTGGAGTCGCCCGGATTGACCCCCTCAAGGGCAAGGGTGCTCAAGTTGTCGAAGTTAAAACTCACCGTACTCCCGCTGGATGACCTGGTAGCACTATAAGACGGGTCCGTGCCAAGGCCGTCTATCCGATAGTCGACATCCGTGGTCCAGCCGGTGAAGCTGGTCGTGGAGAGTCTCTCTATGGCGTCTGCGGAGGTGCTGTCATTCATGATCCTGTAGTAAAAATCGAGTGTCCCCGCCACATCCTCTCTCACGATCCTGACCTGCAACTCCCCTGTAAAGTACACATTACCCAAGCTGTCAGTCCCTGTAAACGATATCAAATCGTCCTTAATGACGGTCCCGGCAAGCTCTGGCCTTGAAGCCGCGGTTGTGCCAGTTGTAGCGACGCTGCTTCCGGCCGTGAGTGATATAGCCTGGGAGCTTGTGGCCGCAGCTCCGATCCCGAACGCTGCCAGTAAAGCTATGCCAAGTTTCTTCAGTACCATCTGTCTCACCTCCTCGTGTATGATTTGCTATAGGATATGTGCAAATGCCATGCCAGACAGCCAGATAAATATAACCAACTGATTTTACTGATATTTTTTATTTCTGAATCGGACGGCGATATGCGTCTTCGCATTTATAGTGTAAAATTTTTAGACACTTTTTGGGCAGTCCGGGCCTGAAATAATGGTAAAAATTTAAAAAAACATTATAAATCAGCATATTACCGAAGATTATAGCATTGTAAAAAATCCGTTGATTGCAAAAAAATCTTTACAACGGCATGATGCGACGATTTATTTCGGAAAATTTTTGCGAAATTTCAAGGAGTTGCCTCTATAAGCGCAGCGCAGAGCCTCTACCGCAACGAGACCTCAGGCATCTTGAGCGCCTTTTTCCTGTAGCTCAGGTTCACGGCCATCCTGTAGGCCACCCCCTTCGGGCTCCTCAGGCACCTCTTAAGGATGTTCTTCATCCTGTAGGTGTTCCGGAATATCCAGTAATACCCGTTCTGCAGCTCCTGCGCGGTCATCGACCTCGGCTCGAATACGACCTCGCCCGTATGGTACTTCGCCCAATCCCTGTCGATTATCCTCCCCTCCTTTTCAAGCGTCTTGTACGTCACAGTGCCCGGCAGGGGGGTAAGTATATGGAACTGCGCCGCGTCGATGTCGTTATCCATTATGAATTCAAAGGTCTTCCTGAATACGTCCCTGTCGTCGCCGTCGAGGCCGAAGACGAAGCTTCCGATTATGTTTATCCCCGCGTCGTGTATCTTCCTTATCGCCTCCCCGTAGCCCTTGGCCGAGTTCCAGCCCTTGCTCATGTTGTCGAGGTTCTCCTGCGAGAGGCTCTCAAGGCCGATGAACGCGTACTTCCCGCCGCTCTTGGCGTAGAGCCTCAGGAGCTCCGGGTCCTTTGCCATGGTGATGGAGGCCTGGCTCCCCCAGTTGAGCTTCAAGGGAACGAGCGCCTCGAAAAGCTCCCTGGCATAGCCCGGCCTGCCGGCGATATTGTCGTCCATGAAGAAGAACTCCTTCGTGTCAAACCCCTTTATCTCTTCTATGACGTCCGCAACGGGCCGCGTCCTGAACTTGTTGCCGAAGAAGGCGGTCACCGTGCAGTAGTCGCAGTTGAAAGGGCATCCCCTGGTCGCCTGGAGCGTATGGTAGCCGGAGAACATTTCCCTTTTGACAAGGTCCCTGCGCGGGATGGCCATGCCCTTCATATCGCACAGGCGGGCCGCCCGGTATATGGGCTTCAACGCCCCCTTCTTGAAGTCATCAAGGGCGCTGCTCCAGACAAGCTCGGCCTCTCCGATGATGACCGAGTCCGCGTGGGCGAGCGCCTCCTCGGGCAGCGCGGAGACGTGCACGCCACCCATGACGACCTTCACGCCCCTTTTCCTGAAGTTGTCGGCTATCTCGTAGGCGTTCGGCATCTCGGCCGTGAGCCCGGTGATGCCGACGAGGTCGGCCCTAACGCCGTAGTCCACGGGCCTGACCCTCGCATCGATTATCTCGACGTCCCAGTCCCCGGGCGTCAGGGCCGCTACCGTCGGAAGGCCCAGCCGCAAGAACCCGGCCTTGCCGCTCCTCGATACCCCGCCCCAGTAGCTGCGCTCGTTTTTTGGAAAAATTAATAGTAGACGCATGAAGAACCAGACCCCCGGTGAAGCCTTTTTAGCAGGAATTTTTCAGAAATAACAACAGAAGGTTGACAGGCGGGGGATATTTATCAGGTTGACGGAACACTCGAAATTTTTTCTAACGTTCTGAAGGCTCTGGGGCTTCGGAACATTGGAATAACGGTCTTTACACGGTCTTGGCGCACAAGGGCCCCGGAAAGCATCCCGGGGCCATTGCGCCAAAACCTACCAGGCTGTTGAAAAAGTCCATCTACTGCGTTGTCATCGTCGCTCGTCACTGCGGCGTATGGACAAAATACGCCTCATTCCTCGCTCCTCGACGCCTTCGGGGCACCCACGCCAAGTGGCGTGGGTCGGGAGCTTTTTGAACTCGTTCGGCAGGTCCCTGGAGTTCCTCGGCAGGTTGACTATCTTATCAGCCACGTCCATGCCCTTTACGACCTCGCCGAAGACCGTATACTGCCTGTCGAGGAAGTTAGAGTCCTTCACCACTATGAAGAACTGGGACCCGGCGCTGTCCGGGCTGGCTGACCTCGCCATGGAGACTATCCCCCTCTTGTGCGGGGTGTTGTTGAACTCGGCCTTTATGGTGTAGCCGGGGCCGCCGGTGCCGTAGACCGACGTATCCGTCCCTTTCGTGTTCGGGTCCCCGCCCTGTATCATGAACCCCGGGATGACCCTGTGGAATATCGTGCCGTCGTAAAAACCCTTCTTCGCGAGCGTCGTGAAGTTCTCCACGTGCTTTGGCGCCGCGTCCGGGAAGAACCTTATCTCCATCTCACCGTACTTTGTCTCTATGACAGCCCTCAGCTCCTTTGTTTCTCCCACTTTTTTGGCTCCTTCCGCTTTCTTCAGGTCTTCAGCCCCGGTCGAGTCCTTCGGCAAAACAAGCGCGACCGCGAACAGGATGATGAAAAACGCCTTCTTGAATAGCTCCGTCAAAATAAAACCCCCTGCCTTGAGTGTGATTAAAGAGCGTCATACTTTAATCCTATCCGGGGAAAAAATCAATTATAATCCAGAGACGTGTATGCCTCAGACAGGCATAAAGGCCATTCACCCCCCGCCAAGCCACTTCTTTATCCGGATGACGGCGTCTTTCCTGTTCCTTATGCCGCCATCCTCCACGCCTTCGGCTATCTTCTTCAGTATCTCGCCTACTATCCTGCCCTCGGAGACGCCGAAGGCCTTCATCACTTCCCTGCCGGTAAAGAGCGTCCCCGGTCTCTTCTTCGTATAGACGTCGTAGTAAAAGGCGACCATCTCCCTTGCCGTCCGCAAAAGGGCCTCATCCTCCCCACCGCTGGTTGCCCTCGCGTCGGCAAGGGCGAGCAGGAGCAGGTCTATCCCTGCGTCATCCCCCGTAGCCCTGAAGAAGTGGGCCTTGGCCCGCGCGGTGCGCTCTTTCAAAGAAGCGAGCATGAACGCCCTGTGGTGGTCCTTCACGGCCTTCGACGCGCGGGTGGCCAGGGCGCGGCTGAACTTGAGGGAAGTAAAAAGCCCTTTCACTATCCTGCCGCCCTCGGAGTCGTGGCCTATGAAACGCGGCCTCCCCCCCTCCGACGTAATGCAGGCGGGCTTGCCCGCATCGTGGAAGAATGCCGCCATCTTGAGGAACGCCGTCCTTTTAACCGGGCCCAGGGCCCCCCCGAGGTGGGCCCTTATCCCGGATGAATAACCGGGGAATAGCCTTTCGGGGTCCGAGGATATTATATCCTCGCACTCCTCGACCACCTTGATAGAGTGCCCGAGGAGGTCGTAACCCTCCACGTCCCCCCAGCGCGCGGCCTCCGGGAGGATAACGCCCATGATCCCGGTATCCATAAGCGCCCTCAGCGCGAGCGGGGTGCCGTCGGATGAGAATATCGCAACGAGTTCGTCCCTGACCCTCTCTATAGAGACGTTCCTTATAAGCCCGGCCTTGAGCTTGATGAGCGCGAGGGTCTCCCCCTCTATCTCGAGGCCGTACTGGAGGGCCAGCCTTACCGCCCTCAGGCACCTCAGCGGGTCGTCGTCAAAGACCCCCCTGGACGTCATCCTGAGGAGCCTCTCTGTCGCGTCTCCGAGCCCGTTGCACGGGTCTATGATAATGGGGTCTTCATTGCCGAAGAGGTCCGAGAGGCCGATAGCAAGGGCGTTGACGGTGAAGTCCCTCGCGCCGAGGTCATATACGACGCCTTCTTCCTTGACCGGAGAGAAGTCCGCCGTGTAAGCGCCTGCAGCGGACTTTACGGCCACCCTGCAGGACGCGGTCTCCTTATCAAGGAGGAACCAGGCGCCCCTCAAGGCCTTTGCCGCGGCCTCGGAAAATGCCGCCGCGTCTCCCTGGACGATGAAGTCATAGTCCGGCGCAGGGGCGGCGCAGAGGGCGAGGTTCCGGAGGGCCCCTCCGACGATGTAGACCGTTACCCCTGCTTTCACGGCCGCATCATATACCGCGCGCACCGTGGGGTCGGCCCTGAGGGCGTCTATGGGCCCGCGGCCGTTAAAAAAAGAAAGGGCCGGGACACCCCGGCCCATACGCGAAATACCGCTCTGTCCTTCCCGCTTCACAGAAGCTCAACCTCTATAAGTCCGTCATCGAGCGGTATGAGGGGGGCGGACTGGGGGATAGCGGCCCTTACCTTCCCGGCCACCTCGCGGTAAGCCCCGTCCATGCCGTATATGGACTTGAATATCTGCAGCGACTCCTCCTTCTTGCCGGCGTTCTCGTAGGCGAGGGCAAGCTCGTACATTATGCCCTTGCGCTCCTCGTCGCTCGTGCCCCTGACCTTCAGGCCCTTGAGATAATATACTATCGCCTCGTCCGGGTTTGACTGGTGCATGGCGCACAGGCCGAGCCTCGCGTAGCAGTCGAACTCGAGCCTCTGTTCCTTCAACGCTATCTTGAACTCCATCGACGCCTCGTTGAAGAGGCCCATCTCCATGTAGGCGATCCCGAGGTTGTAATGCGTCTCGGTGTCTTCCTTGCCGAGCTGCTCGCCCATCCCCTTCTTGAACTCGGTGACCATCTCTTCCGGCTCGCCCTCGCCCCATGTCCCTGAAAGCTCATGGAGGGCCTCCTCCATGCCGAGCTCGGCGGAGAGGTCCACATACTCCTCTCTCCGCGCCTCGGCCTGGGGCTCCTCTATCCGGGGTCTCTCCGGACCGCTATCTATCAGCGCCTCCGCGGACACCATGTCGCCCATCGGACCTGGGGCAAAGCCTGAAAGACCCTCCAACGGAGACGGCTCCAGAGGCGCCCCTGCGTCTGTTGCAAAGGTCTCCGGGGCCGCGCCCGGCTCTTTCAGCGCGGCTTCATGGGCGATCTCAGCCTCTCTTTCTACTACCGCCTCCAACCCCCTGTTTATATCATCGATAGCCGAGCTTATCTGCTCCGATTCCATCTCCTCTTCCGTTATCTCTTCTCCGGCAAACTCCTCCCCTTTCAAGGCCGTTTCAGCGGGCAAGGCCTCCTCAACGGGCTTATGCTCCGGGACCGCCTCTTCAGCAACGACAGGGGCCTCGGAAGGGGCGGCCTCGGCATGTTCGCCAAAGGTCTGTTCAAAGGCCGTCTCTATGGCCTCTTCTATGGCCTTCTCGGCCTCTTGATCGGCCTCTACAGGCGCTTGGGCCTCTAACTCTATCTGCTCGGAAACTGCAGGCTCTGGAACAACCTCTGGAGCGACTTCGGCCTCTAACTCTATCTCTACCTTCTCAGAAACCACCGGCTCTGGAGCGGCCTCCAGTACGGGTTCTTGAGCAACCTCTGGAGCGACTTCGGCCTCTAACTCTATCTCTACCTTCTCAGAAACCACCGGCTCTGGAGCGGCCTCCAATAGAGGCTCTTGAGCAACCTCTGGAGCGGCTTCGGCCTCTAACTCTATCTGCTCGGAAACTACAGGCTCTTGAGCGGCCTCCGAAGCGACTTCGGCCTCTAACTCTATCTCTACCTTCTCAGAAACCACCGGCTCTGGAGCGGCCTCCAATAGAGGCTCTTGAGCAACCTCTGGAGCGGCTTCGGCCTTTTCAACGGCCTCTTCTACTTTTGAAGTTATCTCCGCCTCTGGCTCCCCGGTCTCCGGGGTCAGCTCTATATCGACAGGCAACTCTATCTCGACCTCAGCGCCGGCCGACTCCTCGGCAACTCCCCTCTCCTCGGTTTCAGCAACCGGGGCCTTGAGGAATGCCTCCCTTATGTCGAGTCCCCCGCCCTCCCCGGCCTCCTCCGTAACGGCCTGCGCCCTTCCTGCGCCCTCCAGATCCGCCCTCTGCCCCTCCTCGCCATCCCCCTCCTCAAACCCCTCAAGCGTTATCTCTATATCCTCGGGCAAAGAGATGAGTGGGGCCTCGGCCTGCTCATCCGGCGCGGCCGCCTCTCTCTCTTGAACAGGCGCCTCTTCGATGGACGGAGCCTCCTCTACCACCGGCTCAGGGACTATAGGCCTGGAGGGCTCTGTAATCAGGGCCTGGGCGGCCGTTGGCTCCGGAGCGAAAGGCGGGTCCACACGCTTTTCCTCCGCTGGCCTGAATCGCGCCATGAACCCGAGGGCGTCCGGGTCTTCCGGCTTCATCTTGAGGATAGAGGAGCATATCTCCTTTGCCTCTTCGATGTCGCCATTTTCCCTGTAGATATTAAAAAGCGCCTTTGAGAACCTTAGATGCTCCCTGCTATCGCCCTTCTTTTTATAGAGGTCGGAAAGTCCTTTTATTACAAGTTGTTCCTTCGGATTATTATTATAAAGTCCTACATATATCTTCTCGGCTACGTCGAACTTGCCCTGCGAAAGGAGTTTTTCAAAGATGAACGAATACTCCTCAAGCGCGTCCTTGTCAAAGGACATCTTCTGGTAGAGGTCGGCGAGCTTCAACCTAACCCCGATGTTGTCGGGGTCTACCTCGACCATCTTCTTTACTATCTCAAGTACCTCGTTTGTCTTGCCCTTCTTCTCAAAGACGCTCAGTATATGGCTGTATGAGCTGATGGCGTCGGCGATAAGCCTCTGCTTGACGTACAGATCGGCGAGCTTGTAATGTATCTCCATGTTCGAGCTGTCGAGCTTCAACGCCTGCTTGTAGACTGCTATGGCCTTGAGGTAAAAACCCCTCTGGGCATTGGCCTTGGCTACCTCGGTATACTCCTTTATAGCCTCGGCCTTCCTGCCGGACTTGACGTACAGGTCCCCGATCTTGAGGCGCACGGAGATGTCCCTCGGGTCCAACTCAAAGGCCGCCTTGTACTCGCCGAGCGCCTTGTCGATGTTCCCCTTCAGGACGTACTTCTGAGCCCTGTCCAGTAACTGTTCCTTCAGCGCCATAATCCTTCAATCCCCTCGCGGCGCGCAAATGGCGCCGTAGAGTAATACATTATCTATTTATGGGTGCCTCTAAAAATTAGATATTTTTTCTGAGGTCGAGGCGGGGTGAAAATAAAAGGCGGAGCATATATGCTAATATGTAAGCATTTTTATTTTCGCCCTAACAAAAAGATCGGGAAAAAGAGCAATTTTTAAAGACACCCTTATGATATGAAAAATACGGGAAAAAGTCCATACCTTTAAGCTCAACCGGCCGCAAGGCCCTCTCCCTCGCCGGGCGCTCCGCCGGGCGTCAGGTTCCATCCCCGGGATAGGTATTTGGAGTGCAGGAGGTCCCGTTCGATGGAGTCCTCCTCTTCGGTAAGGCGGGATGGGACAAATGAGGCGTTGAGGCCCTCGGAGAGCCTCTTTATAAGTATCGGACGGAAGTCATCCTCTGAAATTCCGCTTAAATTCCCGATAGTTGTCATTCTTTTGACGACCTCTCCCCCGAATATCCGCGCATTCAGCCCCTCATCCATTGCGAAAAGGATAGAGCCGTGCTGGAGGAATGTCCTCTTAAACCGCCTCTGGGCGCTGCCGACGAGTTTTTTCCCGGACGCCATCACCTCGTAACGCGAAGGGGTATGGAAGCAGGCATCTTTCGCCCCCCCCCCCGGCCTTCTGCCGGGGCGCGGCCCGGCCCGCTCCAGAGTGGCCTCCACCCCGATATCCCTCAACGCCTCTATTATGCAGCGGCTTATAGCCGAGTATGCGTCGAGTATCCCGCCTGAGAAGACCTCGAGGGAGTTTGGCGCTATGACCGAATAGGTTATCTCCCTGTCGTGCAACACCGCCCTCCCGCCCGTTATCCTCCTCACGAGAGGGAGGCCGTGGCACGCAAGCGGCGCGGCATTCTGGAGGCAGCCTATCGAGACCGTGGGGGTTGACCAGCCGTAGAGGCGGAGCGCCGGCATACCGGAGCCGGATTCCGAGGCCCTGAGTATCGCCTCGTCCTGCGCCATATTCCGCGCGCCGGTAAGCCGCGGCGACTCTATAAGCCTCCATTCGTCCATTTTTCACGTCCTCTGGGAGAGATTGAGGGGGATGGTTCTCAGCCGGGTGAGACGGGCGGCCTACTGGTGCATTATGTTCTGGGAGTACCTCGAAAGAAAGTCTATATCGGTCTTGCCGGCTATGAAGTCATGGTCCTTCATTATCCTCAGATGGAGAGGGACGTTCGTCTTTATCCCGCCGATGTGGAACTCCTCAAGCGCCCGCGTCATCCTCGCGATAGCATCCATCCTCGTCTCGGCGTGGACGACGAGCTTGGCCAGCAGGTTGTCGTAGTACGGCGGGACGACATACCCGCAGTATATGTGCGTATCGACCCTGACCCCGGGGCCTCCGGGCAGCACGAGTTCGGTTATCTTGCCGGGCGAGGGCACGTAGGTGAACGGGTCCTCGGCGTTTATCCTGCACTCTATGCTGTGGCCCTTGAACGCCACGTTCTTCTGCTTGAGCGAGAGCTTCCGGCCCATCGAGATGTTTATCTGCTCCTTGACGATGTCCACCCCGGTCACCATCTCGGTCACCGGGTGCTCGACCTGTATCCTGGTGTTCATCTCCATGAAGTAGAAGTTCTTGTCCTTATCGAGCAGGAACTCGACCGTCCCGACGTTGGTGTACCCTATGCCCCTGGCCAGTCTCACTGCCGACTCCCCCATCTTCTGCCTCAGACGGGCATCCACCCGCGGGGACGGGCACTCCTCGAGTATCTTCTGGTGCCTCCTCTGTATCGAGCACTCCCTCTCCCCGAGGTGTATGACGTTGCCGTGCTCGTCGGCGACTATCTGTATCTCTATATGGCGCGGCAGTTCGCAGAACCTCTCGATAAAGACCTCCGCGTCCCCGAACGCCGACATCGCCTCCATCTTCGCCATGTTGAAGGCGCTTGCAAGGCTCGCCTGGGTATGCACGAGCTTCATGCCCCTGCCCCCGCCGCCGCTCGCGGCCTTTATAAGTACCGGGAAACCTATCTTCCTCGATACCTCGAGGGCATCCTTCTCATCGCTCAGGGCGCGGTTGCTCCACGGAAGCACCGGCACCTTGATCTCTTCGGCGATCTTCTTGGCCTGGACCTTGTTGCCCATCAGCCTCATGACGGCGGAGGAGGGGCCTATGAACTTTATCCCGCACTTCTCGCATACCTCGGCAAACCCGGCGTTCTCCGCCAGGAAGCCGTACCCGGGGTGGACCGCCTCTACGTCCGCCACCTCCATCGAGCTTATAAGCGAGGTGATGTTCAGGTAGCTTTCCGCGCTCTTTGCAGGCCCTATGCATATCGCGCCGTCTGCGAACTTGGCGTGGAGCGAGTCCCTGTCGGCCTGCGAATAGACCGCGAGCGTCCTTATGCCCATCTCCTTGCAAGCCCTTATTATCCTGACCGCTATCTCTCCGCGGTTCGCCACAAGAATTTTATTGAACATAAAAAATTAGGTGATTATAAAAGTTCTGGCACTAAATTACAGAGGTTTTGAGCCAGCAAAGTGAACAGGCCATTGCCTCTATTATTATAACGAAACTCCATTTCTTTCAAGTACAGAGGGAATTTTTCTTTGGAGATGCCGTGAA
>JACRLF010000135.1 GCA_016235365.1 Deltaproteobacteria bacterium
GGCTCCGGCATCATCACCCACCAGAAGCAGGAGATATTCGCCTTCTGGACCATGGCGGTATCGATGGTATTCATAACCCTGGCCCTTACCGGCGCGGGCATAGTGCAGGTATACCTCCAGAGGGTCCTCGGCATGCCGTACATGGAGACCCAGGGCCACATGGCGCTGTTTTACTACATAAGGCTCTTCTTCGGGGCGACGTTCGCCATAGGGCTCCTTGTATACCTGTATAACTTCTTCATATCGAGCAGGGCGAGTCAAATCGACTCCGGCCTGTAATAACGCGGGTAAACGCATGAACATGCATAGCGAGCGCGAGGCCCGCGGCTTTCCGCGGGGCCAAGCGAGCGAATCGGAACATGTCGAGGATTCCCCGCGGCAAGCCGCGGGGAGCTTCAACGGAAAAGACGCTCCGGCAATCGCCGGCGCCGCCTTGAAAGAACCGTACTACAGGCCCGTAGGCCGGGAGGCGGAGGTCTTCGAGGCGGCTTACAGGGCCAGGATGGCGGTGCTCCTTAAAGGCCCCACCGGGTGCGGAAAGACCAGGTTCGTGGCCCACATGGCCTGGCGGCTCGGCCTGCCCCTCCATACCGTGGCATGCCACGACGATCTCACGAGTTCGGACCTCGTAGGCCGCTACCTCATCAAGGGCCGCGAGACGGTCTGGGCGGACGGCCCGCTCACGACCGCCGTGCGCGAGGGGGGGGTCTGTTACCTTGACGAGGTGGTCGAGGCGCGCAAGGACACCACGGTCATCCTCCACCCGCTATCGGACGACAGGCGCATCCTCCTGGTGGAGAAGACCGGCGAGGAGCTGCACGCGCCGGACAGTTTCATGCTGGTCATATCCTACAACCCGGGGTACCAGCACATACTCAAGGACTTGAAGCCGTCCACGCGCCAGCGTTTCGTCTCGCTCGACTTCGATTATCCGCCCGAGGACGTCGAGGCGGAGATAGTAGTCAGGGAGAGCGGGCTCGACGCGGCGGTGGCAGGCAGGCTCGTGCGCGCGGGACGGAGGATGAGAAGGCTTGTGGACTCGGGGCTCGAATCCGCCCCTGGCACGCGGCTCCTTGTGCACGCCGCCGCCCTCATGAAAGAGGGGCTCGGGCCGCAGGAGGCATGCGAGGCGGCGATAGTAAGGCCGGTTACGGACGATGCGGATCTGCATAAGGCCATGATGGACATATTGAACGCCACGTTTTAGCAGGTTGCTGAAAAAGCCCCATCCGCGGTGTCAATGAACCCACTGGGGCTAAAAAAACGTTGCGGCTTCAGAACGCTAAAAAATCGTCGTTGAAGCTCCCCGCTGGCCAAGCCGCGGGGAATCTTCGACATATAAGGGAGTATATATTTCTATTCGCTCGCTTGACCCCTAAGCGGGCCTCGCGCTCGCTATGCATGTTCGTCACTGCGGCGTACAATAGAAGTACGTCTCATTCCTCTCTCCTCGACTCCTTCGGGGCACCCACGCCAAGTGGCGTGGGTCGGGAGCTTTTTGAGCAACCTGCGCAAACTGTTAGTTTCAGCCGGCAGGCCGTAGGGAGGATGGGATCGTGAGGCGCGTCCCGCCACATCCGGGCAAACAGGCCTATTATGGAGCATTTGATAGCAAAAGGGGTGGACAGGGCAATCCAGTACGTCCACCGCAGGCGCATGGAGGCACAGAAGGGCGCGGGCGCGCCTTTTGTCGTTGAAGGCAACCGGCAGAGGTTCGCGGCGGTAGCATCCATGGTCGCGGGCCGTGAGATCGATGTGGTTAATATAAGGGGGGACACGCCACCGAGGCCCTACTGGCCGGTACTCTACAGGATGGCCCATCCGGCGCTACTCCCGGAGCACGGCTTTGGGTGGTCTGACGGAGAGAAGCTCTTCTTCCCGGTATCGGTCGTGGAGATGGATTCCGAGACGGCTAGGGAGGAGATCACCAAGACGCTCCTTTTCTTCCTTTCCTTCCAGGTAAGGTGCGGCACGTTGGAAGCGGCTTGGCGGAATAGGTCCATGCTTGCCTCCGACCGCCTTACCGCCGACCTCTTCTGGATAATAGAGAATACGAGGCTTCATTGCGAGATACGGAGGGAGTACCCGGGCGCGGTGCGGGGGTGGGCCCGTATAACCGGCCACCTGCTCAAGAGCAGGCCCGCGGCAAGGTACTTAACCGATGCCGAGAAAAAGGTCGAGGGGTTCCTGAGGGAATCGCTTGAAGGGACGTTGCTTTCTTCCGCTGACGGTCTTAGAGTCTCGGGGAGCGCTGAAGAGAGCCTCGGCATGGCCGCCGGGATGAAGAGGAAATGGGCGGCCAGAGGGGTGAACATGCATAGCGAGCGCGAGGCCCGCAGCTTGCTGCGGGGTCAAGCGAGCGAATCGGATATAGATGCTTCCTTACATGTCGAAGATTCCCCGCGGCTTGGCCGGCGGGGGAGCTTCAAGGCCGGGCGGTACAGGGCCATTGTCCCATTTTTCCCATGGGGCAAGCTCGTCCTGGACAGGATCAAGCACGGCGGCTCCCTTGCCCCCGCGGCCCGGGCCGGAAAAGAGGCCACTCCGTCTCCGGCAGGGGAGGGGTCCGCTAAGGAGGGTAAGCCGCGCAGGGGCGGCAGATACGCCGCGCGCACGGAAGGGGTGGACGAGAAGGCGAATGAGAACGGCTTGACCCTCAACATCTACGACAAGATACTCTCCTGGGCCGAGTTCGTCAACGTGAGGAGGCCCTTTGACGACGACCCGGACCAGGACGCGGGTACCAAGGCGGATGAGTGCGAGGAACTCTCCATGGCCGAGCTCGACAGGACCACGGCCAACACCTTCAACGCCGAGATAGAGAAGGCCGACAGCTATACAGGGGCCGGGGATGAGGCCGGGGAAATCGACGAAGAGTCGTTCCTCTACCCTGAGTGGGACTACAGGAGGCGCGCCTACAGGGACGATTACTCGCGGCTCACGGAGACGCTTGCCGTCGGTGAGGACGCGGGCTTCTGCGCAAGGGTGCTCAGGGAGAAGCGCGGGGCCATAAAGGAAGTGACCAGGAACCTTGGGCTCATCTCGCCGTCGGTGAGGCTGACGCGCCGCCAGATAGAGGGGACGACGATAGACCTCAACGCCGCCGTGGACGCGATAGCCGACCTCGAAGCAGGCCATACGCCGGATGAGAGGCTCTATGCGGCCTATACAAAGACCGAGAGGGACCTGTCGGCGCTCTTCCTCGTGGACTTGAGCATGTCCACCGACGGCTGGGCTGGGGATACCAGGATAATAGACCACGAGAAGGAGTCGCTCTTAATACTCTGCGAGGCGCTTGAGAAGCTCCGCGACAGGTACGCCGTCTACGGGTTTTCCGGCAAGACCCGCAAGGGTTGCCGGTTTTTCCGCATAAAGGGCTTTACCGAGAGCTACGGAGATGGGGTGAGGAAAAGGATAGGCGGGCTCATCCCGTACTCGTACACGAGGATGGGCCCGGCGGTGAGGCACGCGGCCGGGATACTCGCAAAGGAGCAGGCACGCACCAGGCTCCTCTTCATCCTCTCAGACGGCAAACCGAACGACGTGGACGTCTACGAGGGCAGGTACGGCATAGAGGATACGAGGATGGCGATAAAAGAGGCCGAGTCCGCGGGGATAGTGCCGTTCTGCCTTACGGTGGATACCGGAGCCGGAGACTACCTGCCGAGGTTATTCGGCCACGGCAACTACGCCGTCGTCCCAGGGGTTGACATGCTCGCAAAGAAGCTCCCGTCGCTGTACGCAAAGATAATCCAGAAGCTTTGATCGCGGTTGGCGACGGGGGGGATACCACACGGGGTTTTGAGGGCAATAAAGACAAAAAACCGTAACTCCCCGGTATCAGGCCTGATTCCCCGTTTTGCCTTGTGAAATAGGGGGTTAGGTGGCTTTCATAGTAGTCTTGAGAGTCGCAGGAGTCTCTGTACCGCCGCCAATACTAATACAAAATCAATACAATTTCCAACGCCGCTAAATGTCTCACAATGGGATTTTTAATCCCTCGCCTTTCGAAAATGTGGTTCAGTGAGTTTTTCCATTACTCTTTCCACCCCGTTGGATTCCTCTATAATAAGGAAGCTCTGATTAATTCCTTGGTTCGTCATTGCGAGCGAAACGAAGCAATCCCATCTTTTGATAAATCAATAACTTGGAGATTACTTCGTCGCGTGCGCTCCTCGCAATGACATCGAAAAAAGAATTAATCAGAGGTTCCTTAATTTGACTGAATACCAAGCGGCAAGCCGCGGTGAGGTCGGATGTCAATAGTGGACACCAAACCTTTCATGCTGCCAGTTGTCCAGCATAGAACTTTTGCTCATAGGCCACAGGGGACAGGAACCCAAGCCTTGCCTGTCGGCGCTGCCGGTTATAAAAGACCTCGATATA
>JACRLF010000108.1 GCA_016235365.1 Deltaproteobacteria bacterium
CCATGAGCCCCTTCAACCTCAGATTTTCAAGCCCGGAGATGTGTCTGGCGAGCTTTATCGCCCCAGGAACGTCCACCCCGGTCTTTGTCTTCTCCCTGGCCAGGTTTACCTCGACGAGTATGTCTATAGGCCCCTTTGACCTCTTGTTTATCTCCGCGGCGAGTTCCGTGCTGTCGACGGTCTGTATCATATCAAAGAGCTCGACCGCGCTTTTCACCTTGTTCTTTTGCAGATGGCCGATAAAGTGCCACATCACGGTCTGGTCTTTTATCTTCGGGATCTTCTCCTCGGCCTCCTGCACGTAATTCTCTCCGAAGACCCGTGCTCCGCCGGCTACAGCCTCTTTTACCTTCTTCGTATCGACGGACTTTGTGACCGCTACAAGCGTTACCTCCCCGGGGTCGCGGCCTGCCTTCCTGGCGGCTTTGTTGATGCGGTCCATAACGCTCATCAGGTTTTCAGAGATCGTTCCTTCCATCTGTAGGCCCCGTAAGGTGGGATTTAGTAACTCAGCTTGAAGACGGGCGCAGGCCCGCCAAAACCTGTAACTGGTCGGAAGTATTGAGGAAAAATCCTCATCACTCTGCGTGAGAGGCCACGTCCCTGTTGTTTACACCTTATAGCACACAATACTCGACGGCTCCAAGCAAAATCTTAGAGGATTTTCCTCAGACGTACTACGTATGGCCGACCCCGTCCCTACTTGACGTTTATGACGCCGGGCTTTAAGAGGGGGCCCAGGTACTGCAGCCACGAAATCTCCCATACGGCGCTGATAAAAAGCAGTATCAATACTATCAGATAGAGCCTTTTGCCGTTGAGGACCGCGTCTGATACGGCGTCTTTCCTGCTCGTTCTGGATTTCCGTCCCGGCCACAGAAGCGATAACCCGATATCCGTGCCTACTGCGGAAGATAGAGTGTACGCCCCGAACTCGAGTATGTATGTGCCGTAAAATACCACCATCGTCTTTGCGTTCAGGTCCATTTCGGACATCAGGATGCCTATGGTGAACGCCCTCCATACGGCGATAACGTAAGGGAGGAAGAATAGCGCGCCCGTCAGGGTCGTTGACAGGAAGGCGCCGAATATGAGGTTGAATGCAAAGGTGTAAAGGACCTTCAGGGCGAGGCTGTCGGCCAGGACGCCGGTGAGGGGTTTCAGGTACGGAAGCCCTTGAATCTCCTTGATAAGCTCGTCTCTCAGGGCCAATACGCCCGGAAAGCCCTTGTACACGGACCACTGCCCGAAGGCGAGGAACACCGTATGCGCCAGTACAAAAAAGACGATGAGGTTCCTTAGCGTCCAGGCGGCCTGCAGTGATTTTTTCAGTTCCTCTTTAATACGCATCGATAGAAGATGTGTCCTCTATGAAACCTCCCCGGCTTTTAGTACCCAGGGGGTTTCAGAACGCTAAAAAAGTGAAACCTCCCCGGGTTTTAGGGCCCAAGGGGTTTCAGAACGTCAAAAAAATGAAGTTTTTCAGCAAACCGCTAAAAGATGTCTCAATATATAATAAGAGAGGATTTATTTCATTATAATTGTGCCGGGGGAGGCGTCTTTTGACATGGCGTCAGGATACTACTATCAGGGCCACCCCCGCAACCATCATGGAGCTTCCGAGGAGCCGCTCCCGGATGCCCGCCTCCTTGAAGAAGAGCTTCCCATAGATAACGCTGAAGATTATGGACATCCTCTTTACGGCTATCATGTAGGAGACGTTTGTAAGGCTTATGGCCACATAGTGTGTCGATATCATCATGGCGGTGCATAAGCCTATGAGCACGAATATCGTTGGCCTGGACAATACCGTCTTCAGCGTCCCCTTCCCCGCCATGAACGGGGTCAGCACCGCGGTAAGTATTAAGGGGTAGAAAAAGCCGAAAAACATCGGGCCTGAGTGCATGACAGCCACTTTTCCGAGGGTGGAGGTAAAGGCGTATATCAGGGCCACGACCGTCATGAGTACCGAGCCCGGCTCTCTGACTATCGCCCGCAGGGGCCCTATCAACCCTTCCTTTGACGAGTTCACGTTGAGCATATACGCGCCCGCGGCTATGACTATTATCCCCGCGACCCCCGTGGGGCTCGGACGCTCTCCGATGAGGAAGAAGGCGATGAATATGATGAAGACCGGCGTCAACGCCAGGAAGGGCACGCTCAGGGAGAGAGGGGAGAGCCTGATGGCCTTTACATAGAGCGCCATAGCGGCTATCTCAAGCGGCACCATCGCCGCTACCGTTGCCCAGAAGGTCGGGTCGAGCCGCGGCAACGGGACGAAAAACAGCGTTAAGGCGAGGAACGGGAGCGCGTACCCTACCCTCACCCAGACTATGGTAAGCTCATCGGCGTTCCTCAACGCCTTTTTGCTCAACGCGTCGGCGCTCGCCAGGGAGAGCGCGGTTAAAAGCGTATATGGTAGCCACTGCATATCTATACGGCTCCCGCTCCCTCATCCTGCATCTTTGCCGGAGCGGAAAAAAATGGAATCCTCATTGCTCCAGTTCATAGCTCAACAGCCCTATCGCTATTATCGGGGCTGTCTCGGCCCTCAATACCCTCTGGCCGAGGCTCACGGCCGTAAAGCCGCATGAGGCCGCCCTATCCATCTCATCCTCCCCTAAACCGCCCTCAGGCCCGGAAAGTATTGCTATCTTTTCCGCATCATACAGGGCCTTGTCCCTTAAGACCGTTTTGATGCCGCTTATGCCGGGCCTCTCCCAGAGGGCTATCTTGAAACCCGCGTCCTTTACCGTATCGAGCGCATCTTCAAAGGTGCGATAGGGGAGCACCACGGGGATGAAAAAACCCCTCGACTGCCTTGCCGCGTTGAGGGCTATATCCTGCCACCTGTGGGACTTCCCCTGCCTTGCCTCCCTCTGCTCGAGGGAGATGGACCTCTTTGACCCGAAGGGGATTATGTGTGTAACCCCAAGTTCCGTTGTCTTTTGAATGATAAGCTCCATCCGCTCCTTTTCAGGGAGCGCCTGGAGGAGGTATATCTCCCTGAAAGGGTCTTTATTAAGGGCCCCTGCCTCTTCAAAGACAAGGAGGCGCGCCCGGCCTTCTTCAACCCCGATCAGCCGCGCCCTGTAGAGCGCGCCAGAGGCGTCAGAGACGGTGATGGCCGCGCCGGGCCGTGGCCTCCAGGACAGAAGCGCATCGAGCGCCGCGCCGGTCAAGGTGCGGGTCTGCTGAAGGCTTGCCTTCCCGTCAAGCCTTATATGTCCGAAGAGTCCGGCCATCTACGGTAATCCAATTTAAAACAGCTTGCCTGAGGGGGCGGGTTTATTATAATCTTAGCAACTGCAGCAACATGATACACTATTGCGCGGCCCAGGGGTAGTCTTACGGCGAGGCCGTGGGGGTCGGCTCAGGGTATGGGTAAGACAATCGTGAAAAAGGCGAAACCGGTGATGCTACAGGGGACCTCGTCCCACGTGGGCAAGAGCGTGCTCACCGCGGCGTTGTGCAGGATACTCTGGCGCAGGGGGTTCAGTGTCGCGCCGTTCAAGGCCCAGAACATGGCGCTCAACTCCTCGGTCACCGCTGACGGCGGGGAGATAGGCAGGGCCCAGGCCTTCCAGGCCGAGGCTGCGGGCATATTGCCTACGGTGGATCTGAACCCCGTATTGCTCAAACCAACGGGAGATTCCGTTTCGCAGGTCATAATACACGGCAGGGTATACGGCTCGATGTCGGCGGTGGAGTACCATGCCTTCAAGAAGGACGTCCGCAAGTACGTGCTTGAGAGCTACAGGAGGCTTGAGCGCGCCTATGACGTGATAGTCATCGAGGGCGCCGGGAGCCCGGCCGAGATAAACCTCAGGAAGAACGACATAGCGAACATGGGGGTAGCAAGGCTCGCTAAAAGCCCGGTCTTAATCGTCGGCGATATAGACAGGGGCGGGGTCTTCGCCTCTATCGTAGGTACCATGGAGCTTCTGACTGAAGATGAAAGGAAGAGGGTCAAGGGCTTCCTCATAAATAAGTTCAGGGGCGACTCCAGTTTGCTGACCCCGGCGATAGATTATTTAGAGGGGCGCACAGGGGCACCCGTGCTCGGCGTCATCCCGTACCTGAAGGATATCTCATTGCCTGATGAGGACGGGGTCGCGCTCGACGCTGAAAAAAAGGCGGGGGCCGGTGCGTCCGAGATAGAGATAGCCGTTGTGAAACTGCCGAGGATATCGAACTTCACGGACTTCGACCCTTTCAAGGGCTCTTTGTCCGTGGCCGTCCGTTTCGTGGAATCCCCGGAGGATATTACAGGCGCGGACATGGTGATCCTGCCCGGCACCAAGAACACCCTTGAAGACCTCCTCTGGCTTAAAAATAGGGGCTTTGAAGGGGCCCTCAAGCGCCACCTGAAAAGGGGTGGTTTTTTGGCGGGCATCTGCGGCGGCTTCCAGATGCTTGGGGCCTGTGTGAAAGACCCCAACGGGGTCGAATCAGGCAGGAAGGCCGTCCCGGGCCTCGGCATAATGGAGGCCTCTACTGTCCTTATGAAGGAGAAGAGCACCTTCCAGGTAGAGGCCGAGGCCGGGTTCCCCGGAGAGAGGCCCTTCAAGGTCAAGGGGTACGAGATACACATGGGGGAGACAAGGGGCAAGGCCGGGCCGTTCGCACGGATCACGCGGAGGAACTCTAAGAGGGTTTCGATAGAGGACGGCGCGTGCTCGCCTGACGGCGCGGTCTGGGGCACGTACATACACGGCATATTCGACAACGACCTCTTCAGGCGGGAGGTCATCGGCAGGATGAGGATGAAGAAGGGGCTTGCCGGGCGCGGGGCCTGTACGTCCTACCTTTCCATGAGGGAGTCGGCCATCGATTCCGTGGCCAGTGCCGTCGAGGAGAACGTAAGGATGGATGATATCTTGAGGATAATAGGGGTGGGCAAGGGGTGAAGACGGCGGCAGACCCTTTGCCGGCGTGAAATATAAGGTTCAGGGTGCAACTTGAACCTGCAAAGAAAGTTGATGTCTCTTTCGGAGCGCCTGCGCGCGTCACGCGAATGTTTCGAAGAGGTGCAAAAAAAATTACATGAAACGGATGACGTGCTCGACTGTTATCTTATCGTTGTTTTCAAAACGAATAAGGAGCGAAAGGAATTCACCGACGCGCTGAGGCTGGCCGACAACAGGTATGTTGATGGAAGGATGCTTCAAACAGCCCTAACCTCCCAATTACCGGAAAAGGGGATATCGGAGTGATATCGGCTAATACCCATGCCCAGGCGCCGTCGTATATTTCACAGCAGGCGGCGCGTTCATCTTTTTTCAACATGGGCCTGCAATCCACCAGGTCAGCGACGCATAATGCCACGCCGCGAGGCAAAGCGGGATCCCCTTTAAATGGTGTTTTGCCGGCGACGACCAGCAATTTACCGCGATATTTCGTCGGCCATGTCCTGGTTTCTATTGTTTTTTCACCTGAGGCTATCAACGACGCCCATGGTTGACGGACGCTGAGGGCTTTTATGATATTTTTTGACATGCCATTAATTAATCATTTTTAGTTTTGGTGATTATAAAAGTTCTGGCACTAAATTACAGAGGTTTTGAGCCAGCAAAGTGAACAGGCCATTGCCTCTATTATTATAACGAAACTCCATTTCTTTCAAGTACAGAGGGAATTTTTCTTTGGAGATGCCGTGAAA
>JACRLF010000022.1 GCA_016235365.1 Deltaproteobacteria bacterium
AGCGTCCAGCCCGCAGCTTGGCTAGCGGGGCTAAGCGAGCGAATCGGATATAGATACTTCCTTACATGTCGAAGATTCCCCGCGGCAAGCCGCGGGGAGCTTCAACAGCCTGAACGGACGCGAGGGTTTTTCAACAACCTGTTAGATAGGCCGGAGACCCTAAAGGCCCCCGTATTCCATACGGGGGCCTTTTTTGTTGGAGGCGCTCCGCGGATTTACTCTCCCGCGGTCTTTGTGCTATAATGCGCTCGTCGTGTCCTTAATCCAAAAAATAAAAAACGGGTGAGAGGGATATGGAAGAGAAACTGAGCATGGACGTTGTGCCGGGGCTTGAAGGGATCCCGGCGGCCGAGTCTGCGATAAGTTTCATAGACGGCGAGGCCGGGGTCCTCGAGTACCGGGGGATATCCATAGAGGTCCTCGCAGAAAAGAGCAACTTCATCGAGACAGCCTATCTCCTCATCTTCGGCAGGCTTCCGAAGTGGGAGGAGCTTGAGAAGTTCAGGTCGGACATCACTTTCCATACCCGGCTCAAGCTCAAGATATTGAGGATGATGGAGTACCTGCCCGAGGCCGGGCACCCGATGCATTATCTACAGGCGGTCACGTCCGCGATGGGGATGTACTATCCGGCCAGGGATACGCTCGACCCCGAGTCCAGGTACTGGTCCACGGTAAGGCTCATCGCCAAGCTCCCGACGATAGTGGCCGCGTGCCACAGGCTCAAGCACGGAGACGCCCCCATACAGCCGAGGAACGACCTCTCCTTCGCGGCCAACTTCCATTATATGCTCTTCGAGCGGGAGCCCACGGAGCTTGTGGAAAAGGTCCTGGACGCCATGCTCATCCTCCACGCCGACCATACCATGAACGCCTCCACGTTCAGCGCCAGGGTCGTCGGCTCCACCCTTGCCGACCCATATACGGTGGTCTCGAGCGCGATAGGGACCCTTTCCGGGCCGCTCCACGGAGGCGCGAACGAAGAGGTCGTCCACATGCTCGGAGAGATAGGCGGGAAGGAGAACGCGAGGGCCTACATAGAGAGAAAGCTCGAGAAGAAAGAGAAGATAATGGGCGTGGGCCACAGGGTATATAAGACCAGGGACCCGCGCGGCGAGGTCATCAAGGGACTCATAAGCAGGCTCGCCGAGGACGAGAGCGTGGATGCGAATACCATGGAGATATGCAGGGAGGTCGAGGCGATCGTCCTTGAGAAACTCGGCCCCAGGAACCTCCATCCGAACGTGGATTTCTACTCTGGCATAGCCTTCAAGGGTATCGGCATCCCGACCGAGCTCTTTACCCCGATATTCGCCATGGGGAGGGTCGCCGGGTGGCTTGCCCACTGGATAGAACAGCTCAAGACAAACCGCATATACAGGCCGACACAGAAGTATACCGGTCTTAGGAACCAGCCGTACATACCGCAGGGGGAAAGGGGGTAGCCTCCGCTTGCCAGAGCCAGCCGTCCCGTCCGCCCGTTTTTTTTACAGAGATGGTGTGGCCGCGCCTTTTGCAAGATGCTATTGATAACTTCGCAGGCCCCCCTGCGCGGACGATGCGGCTCCAGTGCGGGGTCTTATTGAACATGCATGGCGAGCGCGAGGCCCGCGGCTTGGGCTTGCTGAGGGCTCGAAAAAATGAAAAAAAATCGCCAAAAATGCCGCATAAGTCCTTGACACGATAAATCCATTCTAATATTATGAAAATGCATAGCGAGCGGCACGGCCCGCGGCTTGCTTAGGGGGCGGGCGAGCGAAGAGGAATAGATTTCCTTAAAGAAGCCCGAAGAAATATCAAAATTTTTCAAAGGAAAGAGATTTTGGCCGAATTTCCTGAAAAAAAAGACCCAAAGTCCATTTTAAGGCCCGTTCTACTCTTGAGCCTCGTGGGGCTCGCGCTCATCCTTTCCGCTATCTTCCTCTTAAGCCCAGCAGCCTATTCCGAAAAGTCCTCCGGTGAAAAGACCCGGGCAACCCTTGATCAGACCCCGCTATCCTCCGGAGGCTCCGCTGCTCCTGGCGTCCCAGCGAATGTCGAAAAGCCCGTGGAGGGCAGATACGACTTCAGGATCAACGGAGGGCAGACGTTCTACAAGATAATGACGTTATTAGGTCTCCCCGGCTCCGAGATACAGAACATAGCGCGCGCGGCGCGGCCCGTCTATGACCTGAGGCAGCTTAAGCAGGATACCGTCTTCAGGATATTCACTCTCGATAACGAGTGGAGGAGGATGGAGTACCGGTTCAGCGCGTACGAGACGCTCGTCGTCGAGAAGGACGGAGGGACGGCGGAGGGCGTTAAGGCGACGAAGACCGAACTGCCGCACGAGGAGAGGGAGGTGGTGGTCTCCGGCGTGATAGAGAGCTCGCTGTACGAGGACGGGGTCAAGGCCGGGGCCGACCCGCAGGTCATGATGAACCTGACCGACATATTCGCGTGGGACGTGGACTTCACTTCAGACATCCAGAAGGGCGACACCTTCAGGATACTCTACGAGGCGCTCTACGTCGACGGCGTGCCAATGAGCGCCGGCAGGATACTCGGCGCCGAGATGGTCAATGAGGGGAAGAAGTACAGCGCCGTCTACTTCGAGGGCAAGGACGGGTACTACGACCTGGACGGAAAGTCGCTGAGAAGGACGCTCCTTAAGTCCCCGCTCAGGTTCCGCCGCATAACGAGCTACTTCACGAAGAGCAGGTTCCACCCGATCCTGAAGAAGTTCAGGCCGCACCACGGGATAGACTACGGCGCATCGAAGGGGACTCCGGTAGAGTCGGCCGGCAGCGGCCGCGTGGCGTTCTCCGGCTGGAAGAACGGGTACGGCAACTTCATAGAGATAAGGCATAACAACAACTATTCAACCGGCTACGGCCACCTCTCGCGCATAGCGAAGGGCGTCAGGACCGGGGCGAAGGTCTCCCAGGGCGACCTCATCGGCTATGTCGGCTCTACCGGCATATCAACGGGGCCTCACCTCCACTACGAGGTGAAGATAGGCGGAAGGCTCATAAACCCACTGAGCGTCAAGGCGGTGGCCGACGTCTCCATCGGGAAAAAAGAGAGGCAGAGGTTCGCCGCTGTCAGCGCCGAGGTGCTCAGAAAGCTCTCAGGGGCCGACACCCGCGTGGCTGTCGTCTCCCCCGCTCCATCAAGTCAACCGGGCTCGGAGCCCGCGACCTCAACGCGCAGGAACTGATCCTCCTCTTGCACGCAGTCCACCTACGCTCCATAAACGTTCTGAAACCTTGTTGGCCTTGAGCCCGGGGAGGGTTCATTGCACCGGAATAGCATGAAGACCTGAAAGGTAGATGCCGCGCCGTCTTTTTAGCGGCGAAATGAGACCTCCACGGGCTTTATAAGGCCCGGTTGGCGTCAGAGCGTTAAAAAAACGGCGGCGCAGGGGTGTGAGGCGGGTTATGTGTTGATGATGTATGCCCAGGTCAACGGCGCTACGACCTCGGAGGCGAGGACGAGAGACCACAGCCTCCCGTCGGTTATCCTGTACTCGGAGACGATCCTTTCCCAGGGGAGGCCGAAGACGTAATGGCCGAATATGAACTCGAAGACGATGCTGGACACGAGCCACTGGACCCCGGCGTATACCGGGGAGTACCACGGCCCCGGCCCCGATGTCTTCAGGACGTACGCCCTTGAGAAGGCGAAGATGACGGCTATTATGAAGAACGTCCTGTAAAGGTGCGACCCGTAATCGCCGATTATCCTCGATACCACGGACTGTCCGAAGCATCCGTTGGCGATAGCGATGGCGACCATCACGGCCCAGAATATGAAGGCGAGTTTTATGTGCATCCGCGTGGCGCTACTTTACCGTGAGGGGACCGTCCCACGCCCACATGCCGCCCTTGATATTGTATACATTGGTATAGCCTTTTTTCGCGAGTATCTCCGCGAGCTCATCCCCCATCGGGCCGCCGTGGCATACGAATACTATGCGGTCTTTTGGGGAGAGTTCCTTCAATATCCTGCCCTTGGCCGTGTCGTAGGGGATGTTTATGGCCCCGGGTATGTGTCCTTTCGAGTAGAGCTCCGGCTCGCGCACGTCTACTATGACCGAGGGTGAGCCGTCCTTTTGTATGGATTTAAACTCCTTGCTTGTTATCCTCTGGTAGTCGGCCGCCAAGGCCGTTTGACAGAGGAATAGCGTCAGAATGAATACCGCGTTGAGGACAAGGCATATCTTTTTCATGGCAGGCCTCCTTTGAAAACTGACCGATGTCCTATAAGGTTTCAGATACCACCGCCGCAACAGGCAACGGGTTTCAGGCGAAGTT
This sequence comes from Deltaproteobacteria bacterium, assembly GCA_016235365.1. GTDB lineage: Bacteria > Desulfobacterota > GWC2-55-46 > GWC2-55-46 > GWC2-55-46 > JACRLF01. The sequence continues at coordinate 4,296 of JACRLF010000022.1, forward strand.
AACGTTATCAAAAAGGGGAATATAAGTCAAAGGCAATCAGGCGCGGTAATCGATTGCGCCCGGCCTGTTTTTGTCTTATACTGTACTGAAAACCATATGGCGGGCGGACGATGAAGATAGAATCGGCGGACGGGAAAGGCCCCCTCTGGTACGCGCTCTACCCGTCTCCACTCGGCGATATCTTTATAGCCGCGGGGAGCGCCGGGGTAACGGACCTATCCATCAGGGCCAATGAGGCGGCCTTTCTGGAGCGGATGGAAGGGAGGCACGGGGCTGCGCCGCTTTCACGCCGCTCCAGTTTAACGCGGGTCTTTGACGGGCTTGACAGGTACTTCAGCGCCAGGCCCGTTGCGTTGGATCTGCCTGTGGACCTCTCTGGGACGCCGTTTGAGATAAAGGTATGGAATGTTCTGAGGTCTATACCCTGGGGAGTTGCGCGGAGCTACGGCTGGGTGGCCGGCAGGGCCGGCAACGGCCGCGGCGCGAGGGCCGTCGGAGGGGCCTGCGGGGCGAACCCTGTGCCGATAATAATCCCGTGCCACAGGGTCTTGAGGGCCGACGGGAGCCTCGGCGGCTATACCGGGGGAGAGGATATAAAAAGGGCGCTCCTGAAGATAGAGGGCGTTGAGTTTTCAGGTTGAGGTGTTTTTCAACGCCTTGCTAATATAGCGAGAACGGGCCGTGTGCGACGAGCGCCCCGGCTACTGCGGCGGCGAGCGAGATTAAGACCATGATCCAGTGGAGCCTGTTCATCCTCTTGAAGACGGCGTCTATGTCCATCTTATTCCCGCTCTTTGCCAGGTTCTCAAGCATCTTTTTTATCACTATCGGCTCAAGGCCGAAGAGCATGACGAACCAGAACACCCATATCAGGAACATGATGGTGAGCGGCAGGCCCTGGAGCGTAAAGAGGTATCTGTGCCAGCCCATGAGGAACATCATTATGAGCCCGGAGATGCCGGTCACAAGGTTGTAGACCCTGGCGAGCCTTGCGAACCTGTGCTCCACCCTCTGGAAGGTGAGGACCTTCTGGAGCGGGTCGGGCGTGCTTATGGCCATTGGAAGCATTATCATGGTGACGAAGGCAAGGCCCCCTATCCAGAGTATCACCGTCAGGAGATGCACTATATGCATCAGGTAAAATAGCGGCATTTTTCCCCCCTTCTGTCTATGGCCTCCGCGGTTTCGGCAACGGAGGGATTAAATATACAACAACGTATAATATAACGCAACATATCATGGATAATACGATCACAAAATGACGGAAATCAACTTTAAGCATAGCGAGCGGATTCCCAGCAGTTTGGCTTAGGGGAGGAGCGAGCGAATTACAAACGATAAATTCCTTACTTGAAAATTCCCCGCAGCTTGGGCTTAGGGGAATTTTAACTATTTCCCGGCCTCCTTGATGCTGGTTCGGCCACAGATAAGCCCTTGTGAATTGCTTTTCGTTAAATTACCCCCCCAATGACCCTTTGAGACCTTTCCCGCACTACGCCATGCAAAATAATTATCAATATATAATCTTTAAAATCAAGTAGTTGATGAATGTGGACAAAAAGGATTAAAAAGGTCTAAAAAATCTCTTGACAAACCTTCAGGGTCGATTATAATATAACTATTCCAAGATGATAAATATTCTATTTTAAGAGATGGCAATGGAACATATTATCAATAAATACAAATCCAAGGGCTTCAAGCTGACGCCACAGAGGCTTGCGATACTCAGGTTCCTGGAAGGCAACACAAGCCACCCGACGGCAGAGGCGATATACTCGGAGATGAAAAAGGTCCACCCGACACTGTCATTCGCCACCGTATATAATACCATACAGGCCCTGAAAGAGAGGGGGTTGTTGAGCGAGATAACCATAGACCCGGAAAGGAAACACTTTGACCCGAACCCGGCGCCGCACCACCATATCATCTGCACCGCATGCAACAGGATAATCGACGTCATGGCCGACTACTCGGAGACGTTGACGCTCCCGGGGGATATACTCGATCAGTTTACCGTGACCGGCACTCATGTCGACTTTTTCGGGGTGTGCGTCGATTGCCGGAGTTGATGAAAATGCATAGCGAGCGCGAGGCCCGCGGCTTGTTGCGGGGAGCTTCAACCCCCCGGGGTTTTCAGGACGTTAAAAAAACCATAAGGAGGAAGAGAAATGTCACAGGCATTTGTGCAGAACGACGCGCCGGACTTCAAGGCCCAGACCGTAATGGAGGATGGGTCCTTCAAGGAGATCAAACTCTCGGATTACAAGGGTAAATACGTGGTGCTCTTTTTCTACCCGTTAGATTTCACCTTCGTATGTCCTACCGAGATTATAGCCTTCAGCGACAGGATAGCCGAGTTCAAGGCACGGAATACCGAGGTCATAGCCGTATCCGTGGACAGCCACTTCTCGCACCTGGCCTGGAGGAATACGCCGAGGAAAAAGGGCGGTATAGGCGATGTCAAATACCCGATAGTCTCGGACCTCGACAAGAGCATCAGCAGGCAGTACGGGGTGCTTATCGAGAAGATAGGGATAGCGTTGCGCGGGCTCTTCGTAATAGACAGGCTGGGCAAGCTCCGCCATATAACCGTGAACGACCTGCCGCTCGGAAGGAACGTGGACGAGGTGCTGAGGATAATAGACGCGATACAGTTCAACGAGAAGCACGGGGAGGTCTGCCCGGCCAACTGGAAGAAGGGCGATAGCGGGATGAAGGCCGACCAGGCAGGTCTTGAGTCATACGCACAGTCGCATTTTTAGGCAGGTACAGGAACAGGGGAGGGGCATACCTCCCCGTTGTCTCATGAAAATCGATCTATCAGGCTGTTGAAAAAGTCCATCTACTGCGTTGTCATCGTCGCTCGTCACTGCGGCGTATGGACAAAATACGCCTCATTCCTCGCTCCTCGACGCCTTGTATCTGGAGCTTTTTGAACAGCCTGAACGGACGCGAGGGGACGCGAGGGTTTTTCAACAACCTGCTAAGGAGAGATTAGTATGGCTGTATGGAAGTGCAAGGGTTGCGGTTACTCAAAGGAATCGAGGTGCAAGCCCAAGGTCTGCCCGGAGTGCGGTAAGAAAGAGTTCGTAAAGGCCGGTGAAGCAGGGGATTAGGTGAGCTTGAAGCTCCCCTCGGCTTTTCCGCGGGGAATCTTCGACATATAAGGAAGTATCTATTGCTATTCGCTCGCTTGACCCCGCTATTCAAGCTGCGGGCCGGGCGCTCGTTATGCATGTTCAAAGGGGGCGTTATGGCAATCGGAATGGTTCTCGATAGAGATAGCCTTCTGGAATTCCATCCGGAAGGAGCGGGCGTCGGCAACGGCTTTGAGCCTCTTGATGAAAAAGGTGATGAAAAAGGGGAGAGGGGCGGACGCCGGCGCAGCACAGGCGACCGCGCAGGCGAAGAAGGCGGCGCAAGGGACGGACGCGCATCCGGCGCGGCCGATTCCATCAATACGTACTTCAAGGGCATCAGGAAGTTCGAGCTCCTGACCCATGACGAGGAGCGTGAACTCGCGGAGAGGATTTCACGGGGGGACGCTAAGGCCCGCGGACGGATGATAGAGGCGAATCTGCGCCTCGTGGTCAATATAGCCAGAAAATACCTGAACATGGGGCTGCCCCTACAGGACCTCATAGAAGAGGGCAACATAGGGCTCATAAAGGCCGTGGAGCGCTTCAGGATATCAAAGGATTGCAGGTTCTCCACTTACGCCACGTACTGGATAAGGCAGACGATAGACAGGGCGATATCGAACCAGGCCAACACTGTGCGCCTGCCGGTCCACATAACCGTAGACCTGGCGAAGCTCTCAAGGGCCGGCAGGGAGCTTGCCGCGGAGTTCAGGAGAGAACCCGACCTCATGGAGCTCGCCGACAGGACCGGGCTCTCGGGCCGTTATGTAAAGAAACTGACCATGATAAGCAGGAAGAGTTGCTCGATAGAGGCAGCGGCACCGAATGACGGCGGGCAGGCCCTCATCGACAGGATAGAGGACCCCTCGGCCCCGGACACTGTAGAGCTTATAGGGTCGGCAGCGAGGGCTGGGAAGATAAACGAGTGGTTCACCCTCCTCGGCGATACCGAGAGCAGGGTCATAAGGTTCAGGTTCGGTTTTGACTCCGACCCCAGGACCCTCGAGGAGATAGGCGGCATATTCGGGATGACGAGGGAGAGGGTCCGGCAGATAGAGGCAAGGGGCTTGAAAAAGCTCAGGAAGATATTGGAGGACAACCGCCTGGAATTCTCGGACGTTGTATAGCTTTTTTTAACGTTCTATGGGAGGTTTCATCTTTTAGCGTTCTTAAACCCCCGTGGTTTTTCAATCACGGAGCGTGTTCATACCCGCCTGACATAGCGACGTCAACCGCGCATATACCCGCCAGACAAGACACGTCCCGCAAAGGGGGCGGCCGTAGGCCGCCCCTCTTTCCTTTTGTACGTATGATTATTCTAAACCCGCACGCCAACTCAGCTTTTAATCATCCTGCAAAAAAATACCTCTTAGGCCGCCCGTGGGCCGGTTTTTAGTGTATGCTTATTATACATCGGTACAATCATCGGCCCTGCTAAGCCGGGTGTCGAATTGCGCGCAGCCGCGGGAGGGGCTATTGTGGACGTCATGGAAGCCATAAGGGCAAGGAGGAGCGTGCGCAGGTTCTTGGATAAGCCTGTGCCGCAGGAGGCTGTCGAAGCGTTGATAGAGGCGCTTCGATGGGCCCCGAGCGCCGGGAACCTGCAGTCGCGGTTCTTCTACTTCATCTTTGACGCCGGCATCAGAAAAAAGGTGGCCGCGGCTTCCCTGGGGCAGATGTTCATCTCCGTTGCCCCGCTCGTGGTGGTGGCGTGCGCGGATATCGAGAGGGTCTCCCGCCGCTACGGGCACAGGGGCGTTGAGCTCTATGCCGTACAGGACGCGGCGGTGGCGGTTGAGAACATGATGCTTGAGGCCCTTGAGCTGGGGCTCTCAAGCGTGTGGGTAGGCGCGTTCGACGAGGCGGCCTTGAGCGCGGCGCTGGACCTCCCCGGGCGCTTAAGGCCGATGGCCGTCGTGCCAATAGGATACCCGGCGCACAGCCCAGCGCCCCCGCCGAGGCTTGAAAAGGACGATATCGTAAAGATAGTCGGATAGACGACGGTTCAGTCGTCAGTTTTCAAAGCGCACTTCGAATATAGATAGAGGCCCGCGGTCGTGCTTACATATTATAGCCCCTAATTCCCTGTCTGGCAACCCATCCTCCCATAAAACCAAAAGGCCCCATATCGTTAAAAATAAGACAGGGCGTTTTAATGTTTCCTTCGGATACCCCACAACTTGGCTTAGGGGTGGTTCATTAATAATCGGCATGGCGACATATTTACGTCAAAAACTTGACTTTTATATCCTGTCGGTTATAATATGATTGCTTCGTTGACCATCCTCGATCCCCCCATCCTTGAAATTCCACGGCAGGCGTATACTCCCGAATTCAACAAGCATCATGTTCATTAACCGCTCGCATGACCGGGTAGGCCCTTATGTTAAGGAAAGACCCCGTCCGTCTGATAAGGGGGGCAAACGCCCTGAGGCTGATGGAAGTTCAACGGCTCTGCATAAATCCTG
>JACRLF010000109.1 GCA_016235365.1 Deltaproteobacteria bacterium
AATACGATCAAAATTCTGCGCCAGACGGATAGCAGAGTTATAGCAGGCTGTTGAAAAAGTCCATCTACTGCGTTGTCATCGTCGCTCGTCACTGCGGCGTATAGACAAAATACGCCTCATTCCTCGCTCCTCGACGCCTTGTATCTGGAGCTTTTTGAACAGCCTGAACGGACCGAGGGTTTTTCAACAACCTGCCAGGCTATCCGGCGGAGGACCTCTACTTATTATCAGTCACCCCTGCCGGTATGTGCCGGCAGGGGATGCGATAGGCTGCGTTTGTTGAAAATTTATCGGCCGGGCCCCGATCATGCATGAGGCTTGCCCAAACCGGATTCGGCGCCATAGACAAAAATATGCATACATACGGGGACAGGAGAAAGACAGTCATTGCTTTTGCGGTATTTGCGGGGATAACGGCGGCCGTTTATTACCCCGTCATTTCCAATATAAAGACCGTTGTCAACGGCTCTCTCGACGACGCCTACGCCATACTCTGGTATGTCTGGTGGTTCAAGCACTCGATAGTCGACCTCCACATAAGCCCTTCATTTTCGCCTCTTGTGGAGAGCCCGTACGGGGTGGCGATAACGCACTCCACGATATTGAACCACCTGATAGCCCTGCCGTTCACGTCGCTCTGGGGCCCCGTGGCCTCGTACAACATAATGATACTCCTCTCCTTCGTCCTGTCGGCCGCGGGGATGTATCTGCTTGTATACGAGGTAACGAGGAGCGCCGCGCCCTCGGCCTTTTCGGCGCTCGCGTACGCGTTCTCGCCGTACCATACGGCCTTTTCGGCGTCAGGCGGCATGGACGGGGCGCAGATACAGTACATGCCGCTGACGCTCCTCTTCCTCATCAGGCATGAAAAGACGGGGAGCTTCAAGGACCTCGTCCTCTTCCTAATCTTTACCGCCCTTACGCTCCTGTCGTTCGGCTACTACGCGGCGCTGATACTGCTCGCCATCATTGTGTTCGTCCTCTATATAAAGGTCTTGCCGATAGCCTTTGAGTATCTGAGGCCGGGGTCGGAGACGCCGCCGCTTGCAAAGGTCCTTTTCTGGGCCTCTGCGGCGTATATCTTCATGGAGCTTGCCGGTAATACCATCGAAGGCCTGGCCGGGCCGCTCAGGATAGCGGCCTATATCGCCGTACCAACGGCCATAGCGGCGTCGGTGCGCGGACCGGGAAAGGGGTTCTCTCCTCTATTCAACTCCGTGCGTGAAAGGTACGTCAGGATGGATGCGCGAGTGAGGGCGGTATTTCTCGTGGGGACCATCGCGGTGGCCGTCCCGACGCTCGTCTTCCTCGTCCCGGTATTCGGGGCGGCGTCCAGGAACATCTCGGATTCATATCTGGTCCCCCTATACAGCTATTTCGTCCCTCCGATAGACCATCCGCTGCTCGGCGCGCTCGTGCCGTCGAGGTTCGTACCAGGCCCCGACCCGTTTGCCGGAAAGATGGTCTATTTAGGGCTCGTTGTCACCTCCCTTACGTTCTGCTCGCTCGTTTTCCGGATAAGACGCGCCGGAGAGCGCAACCGCGTCATCGAGTACTTCATCGTGCTTCTCGCCGTCGGGGTCATGCTCATCCCCCCGCCCAGGATCAGGATAGGGGACTTGAGCTTCTATACGCCCATCTATTACTTCCATGCGCTGGTCCCGCCATTTGTGGACGTAAGAAGGGTTATCGTGCTGGTGCTGCTATCGGCCTGCGTCCTCGCCGGCGCGGCGCTCAAGGAGATAGGGACGCGGATGGACGGACGGGCAAAAAGGTTCGCCCTCTTTACCCTGCTCTTCGCGCTCCTCGCAACGGAGTTCTATCCGGGGATATCGGCGGCCGATTTGAAGAGGGTCCCTTCGGCCTACGGGTGGCTCGCGCAGAGGCAAGGCGATTTCACCGTAATAGAGTACCCGCTGACCTCGCTCTACGACACGCGGAGATATGAGGCGTTCTTCGGGCAGACGATACACGGGAAGAGGCTTGTAAACCCGTTCGGCGCGTCAGGGCACGACCCAACGCCGTCCAATGACAGGCTCAACGCCCTTATTACCGGGGGCGGGCCGGCAAACGAAATATTCGCGAACACCGGGAACGCCCTGAGCGCGCTGTCCTACATCGGGGTCAGGTATATCGTGGTCAGGACGGATAAGATGCCAGAGCCGTTGGGCATAGAGGCGGGGGACGGACTGTTGACAGAGGCGGCACGGTTCCCCGACTCCATAGTCTATGAGGTCGCCTCAAGGCCGCGGAGGGCCTACGCCTCGTTCTCCGGGTTCTACAGGGACGGCTACTTCAAGAACTACCTTGAAGGGCGCGGGCGGAACTACCACGTACGCAACCCGTATGTCAAGCCAGGCCTGTCATGGATGGACGGTGTGGCCTGGATGTGGACCGGCAAGGACGCGGTGGTGAATATAACGGCCTTTAACCGCGAAGAGCTCTACTGCGACCTCCATTTTACCGCGCGCGCCGCAAAGGATGCGGTCGGATTCGTGGTAAGGGACGCCGACGGGAACAAGTACGGCTTCATTGCCGGCCGGGCGCCGCAGGAATACGTAATCAAGGGGATACACGTAAAACCTCTCGACACCAGGGTGTTGAATTTCGAGGCAACGGACGGAAGCGTGGTGGCGGAGGGGGCGGGGGATTTTCAGGAGGCTGACCCGCAAGGCAAGGGGACATATATCGGCATCGGTATAAGGGACGTGCATATAACGGAGGCCGGGCCGCCGGCCCGGGAAGCTGAGGCGCTCAAGGCCTATGATGGGATATTCGTTGAACATGAATAGCGAGCGCCCAGCCCGCAGCTTGCTGCGGGGGCAAGCGAGCGAATCGGAGATAGATACTTCCTTGCATGTCGAAGATTCCCCGCGGCTTGCCGCGGGGAGCTTCAAGGCATATAGGATGCCGACCGGGCGCACCGGGAGGCTTAAACGGCATACGTTGTTCATGATATGCGCCGTTGCTCTCATATCCCTCCTTGCCGGTTGCATGGAGCAGGATAACCTCCTTAAAAACGCCGGTTTCCAGAAGTGGAGGGAGACGCCGGATGGATGGTCGATAGAAGGGGATGCGACTGTTAAAAAGGCCGGGGAAAACGGCGTTGAAATCTATTCAAAGCCAGGCGGCGCCCCGTTCCTTTATCAGAGTATAAAGCCGGGGCGCAACAGCAGGGGGAAGCCCGTGACGCTTGCCGCATGGGTAAAGGCCGATACGCCGGGAGGCGCCGTTATCGAGTACTCGGACAGGAAGGGCAACGACTTCAAGAGCGCGACGCACCCCGGGGACGGACAGTGGCACCTGCTCAAGGTTACGGTGCGCCCCCCGGAAACGTCGGACCCGTTTGAATTCAGGATAAGGGACTACAGGGCCGGGGTCATCTTTGCAAAGGACCCCACTGTCACCAGGAAGTTTGTATCGTCGGATAAAGAGGGCGCGGTGCTCGGCTACGACCTCTCAGACACTTACAGGACGGCCGGCGTAATCGCGCTCTCAGGCCTCATCGCCGCAACTATCGTCTATTTCAGGCGGACAAAGGCCACTCCGAGAGCAAGACTGCTCAAGGCGTTCATCATACTCGTCATCCTTGCGGACATGATGCTCATCCTCCGGAGGCCCCTGAACTCCGAGGTCACGTCAAACATCGCATGGGCGGTCTTTATCATCCTTGCCGCAAGGCTTGCGGTATCGCGCCTCAGGGGGAGAACCGGGCTGAAGTGGGGAAGGGTTGCGAGGCCGGAGGCCATACTGATAACGCTGTCGCTCTTTTTTGCCGTACTGACGGTCTACGCAATACGCTCAGGTTCGTTGTCCGAGGCCGAGAAGGACGCCGGGCGCGCCTTTGCGGCCATGATGATAGGCGCCGGGGTCATAGCCTTCTCAAAGCTCGTTCCTAAAAAGAGCGCGAACCTGGTGGTGTTGAAACACCTGAGGGAGAAAAGGATCGAGGAGAATGGCGCGGTCCGCCTTGCCAAAGACCTGGACACGGCGGTCTCAGACGGTTGCGGCGTGTCCCTTAACAATAACGAACCAGGGAGGAATTGAAGATGAAGATAGCCCTTACAAGGCCCAATTACCACAGCCATCTCATAACGCCGCAGCTCGGCCTCGGATACATATCCTCATACCTGAAGGAGAGGGGGTTCCGGACCTCTATAATCGACGGACTGAACCTCGGACTTACGCACGCGGAGATAGCCCAGAGGTGCTCGGACGCCGGCATGGTCGGCATAAACTGCCTCAGCGACTACTACCCGAAGGTGGTCGAGCTGACAAGGGCGCTCAAGGACAGGGGCAAGATAGTCGTCATCGGAGGCCCCCACGCCTCGGTCCTCCCGAGGGAGACGCTCATCGGCACGGGGTGCGACTACGTGGTGGTGGGAGAGGGAGAGGAGACGATGTATGAGCTCGCCTCCGCCCTCGTCAGAAAGGCCCCCGTGGCGGGCATTGCGGGGCTGATGTCCAGAGAGAGCTCGACCTTTACGAAGAGGCCCTATATAAAAGACCTCGATTCGCTCCCGTTCCCGGACTGGAAGGAGATGGACCCGAGGACGTACAAGAAGGCCCCGCACGGCGGCTTCGTGAAGAGGTTCCCGGTGGCGCCGATAACCTCCACGAGGGGATGCCCCTATGAATGCACCTTCTGCGCCAGCCCTGAGATATGGGGCAGGCGGATCAGGTACCGTTCTCCGAAGAACGTGGTCGACGAGATAGAGCGGCTTACGGGGGAGTTCGGCGTAAAGGAGATACACTTCGAGGACGACAACCTGACGCTCAAGACGAGCCACGTGGAAGGCATATGCGAGCTTATCCTCGAGCGCAAGATAAAGGTGAGCTGGGCCACCCCCAACGGCATACGGGTGGACACCATCACCCCAAGGCTCCTTAACCTCATGAAGAGGTCCGGGTGCTACTTCATAGCGTTCGGTATAGAGTCCGGCAACGAGCCGATACTTAAAAAAATAAAAAAGGAGACCGACCTCGCCACAATCACCCACGCCGTGCACGAGGCGCGCAACGCGGGGCTACTGACCCAGGGGTTCTTCATATTCGGACTCCCCGGCGAAACAGAGAGGACGATACAGAATTCGCTCGACTATGCGAAGAGCATCCCGCTCGACAAGGCGCAGTTCCTCCTGCTCGACCTCCTCCCCGGCTCAAAGCTCTGGCAGGAGCACAAGGCCGAGCTCGGCAACGGGACCAAGGGCCGCAGCTATCAGGAGGTGACATGGGTCCCCTCAACGATAAAGAGAGAGGCGCTTGAGAAGGCGCCCTCAAAGGCCTTCAAGAGTTTTTTCATGAGGCCGAGGCAGCTCTTCTACGCGCTCAGGTTCATAAAACCCTCACAGTTCTCATTCGTCTGGAGAAGGATGGCGGACTTCGGGGTGCTTCCGTCCGTCAAAGGCAAACAGCCGGATGTGAAGTAAGAGGCATGAGGCGTACTCGTCTTGTACGCCGCTGTGGCGAACGACGATGACGACGCCGTAGACGGGGCTTTTCAGCAGCCTGATGGAAATCTAAAAAAAGGGGAACCAACGGATGCCATTGCCAATCGGCCATTCACTTATCAGCGCCGGCGTCTATGCGGCGTATAAAGGGAGCATCGATATCAGGCAGGACTTCAAAGAGATAGCGCTCTTTGTCTTCATGGGGCTGCTGCCCGACGTGGACTTCATAACCGTTCCGTTCACGGGTTTCGGGGCGCACAGGGGAGTTACGCACTCATTTGCGTTCGCGTTCGCCGCCGCGACGATAGTATTCGCGATCGCAAGGACGCTTTCAAGGCGCGTCCCGGCGCGGCTTTGGGGTTTTCTCTTCCTGACGGCCGCGCTCCATCCGGTATGCGACTTCTTCACGTACGACTATCTCGTGGAGCGGGGCGGGGTGGAGCTGTTCTACCCATTCTCGCTCAAATACTACCAGTCGCCTTATCCTCTGTTCTCCGGCATAGAGCTGCGGTATCTCAATACCATATTCAGCCTCCATACGCTCATGGCCGTGGTGCGGGAGGCGTTCATATCCGGCACGGTCTTCGTTGCCGTGCTCTACCTCAAGGGCGCACGGGTGAAAACGGGCTATTGGCTCGTCTGCGAAAAGAATGATGGGTTCAAATGAAACCTCCCATGCCTCACAAGCCCCAGGGGTATCAGAACGCTAAAAAAATGAAGAAGATCGCCAAAAACCTGGGTTTCGTATCGAGGGTGGCGCTGGCGAACCTCTTCGGCAGACGCTACCCGGTCTCCGTAACCTTCATATCGACATACAGGTGCAACTTCACTTGCGACTACTGCGACGTATGGAGGCTCCGTGAAAAGGAGATGACTACCGGGCAGGCCGTCTCCATGATAGACGAGTTCGTCTCCCTGGGCATGCGCCGCTTCAGCTTCAACGGGGGCGAGCCGCTTCTGAGGAAGGACCTCGGCGAGCTCATAAGCCACTGCAGAAAAAGGGGCGTTTTCACCACGATGTTCACGAACGGCTCCCTGGTCTCAAAGAACATCGGCAAGCTTAAAGACCTCGACATCCTGGTCGTAAGCCTTGACGGGCCGAAGGAGGCGCACGACCGCCAGAGGATGGCCAACACACATGGGAAGGTGATTGGCGGGATACGGACGGCAAAGGCCGCCGGGCTCAACGTATGGACGAACACGGTCATCACGAAGAACAACCTCGATTACCTCTGCCGGCTCGTGGACGAGGCCCGCGCGCTCGGCGTGCGGATGATATTCCAGCCGGTGCTTGAGTACTCCCACTCCTCTGAGTCGTCGCGGATAGACGGGCTCTGCGCGGAGGGCCGCGCGTACGACGCGGTCATCTCCAGGCTCATGGAGCTCAAGCGCGATGGGGCTCCGATAGTCCACTCACAACAGTACCTCGATTACATAAAGGTGCCGCTGTGGTCCGTCAACAAGAGAAAATGCTGGGCGGGCCGGCTCTACTGCGCCGTGACGCCAACGGGGGACGTGGCGCCGTGCTATCCGGTATTCAATTCGAAGAAGTGGCCGAACGGGCTGGAGATGGGGTTCGGCAGGGCGTTCAATGAGATAGGGAAGTTCTCCTGCAACGGGTGCTACTGCGCGCTCGTTGAGAGCGATTTCCTCTATTCGTTCAAGCCCGGGGCGATATTAAACCTATTGAAATCCATCGAGGCCGTATGAAGGTGCTCCTCATCAACCCGCCGTATGACGGAAACATAAATACCTGGACCCCGGAGTCCACGAACAAGGCCATAGGGGCGCAGCCCCCGATGGGGATAGCGTACATCGCAGCGATGCTCGAGAAGGAAAAGATAGACGTGGCGATCCTCGACGCCAACGCCCTGGGGCTCGGGGCCCAGGGGATAAGGGACGCCATCAAGCGGGAGGGGCCGGACATCATCGGCATCACGGCTATGACGCTCATCTCGATAAACGCCGCGGCCGTGAGCAGGATAGCCAAAGAGGCGTCAAACGCCGTCACCGTCATAGGCGGCCCCCACGTGACGCTATTCCAGAAAGAGACGCTCGAGGCCGATAGCGTCGATTACGCGATGGACGGCGAGTCGGAGTACTCTTTCCTCGAGTTCGTCAAGGCCATAGGGAGCGGAAGACCGGTAGAGAAAATAGAAGGGATGGTATACAGGAAAAACGGGTCGGTTGTGGCCAACAAGATAGCGATAGTGGAGGACCTCGACAGCCTGCCATTCCCGGCGGTACATCTCCTGCCGAACGGCAGCTACTCGCTGGCCAACGCCAGAAGCCCGTTCGGCTCCATCGTTACGAGCAGGGGGTGCCCGTTCAAGTGCGCGTTCTGCATCCGCGGCCCCATAGACAAATCCGTAAGGTTCAGGGACCCGAAAAACGTGGTCGACGAGATAGAGTTTCTCATACGGGACTTCGCCGTAAAGGAGATAAACATAAGGAACGACACGGTCACACTGAAGCGGAGCCACATAACGGGAATATGCGAGGAGTTGCTGAGGAGGAATATAAAGATCCGCTGGCAGGGCCCGACAAGGGTCGACTGCGTGGACAGGGAGATGCTATTCCTGATGAAGAGGGCCGGGTGCCATACGCTCCGCTACGGCATAGAGTCCGGCAACCAGGACACGCTCGACAGGATGGGCAAAGGCACGACGCTCAAGCAGATCAGGGACGCGGTCAAGTGGACCAAGGAGGCGGGCCTCGAGATTATGGCGTACTTCATGATCGGGTATATCGACGAGACCGAGGAGTCGATGACGGACACCATCAACTTCGCCAGAGAGATAGACCCGGACGGCGCCATCTTCTCGATAGGGACCCCGCTCCCGAATACCGAGCTCTTCCAGAGGGCGGTTGAAAAGGGGCTCATAGACCCGGACTACTGGAAGGACTTCGTGACGGGCAGGCGCTACGACAGGGCGCCTTACCTCGTGAAGGACGCCGAGAAGTGGGCGCGCAAGGCGCTGTGGTCGTTCTATTTCAGGCCAAGGTACATAGTGAAGAGGCTCCGCAAGATTGATTCCTGGGACGCCTTCAGGAAGCACGCGGTCGGGGCGTATTCGTTCCTGAGGTTCAAGATGCACAAGCAGGAGCCCCTTACGAGCTGAGCGCCGGTCACCCGGCCCTTGCCCGGGCTCAAGGCCCAGGGGCCTTCGGGACGTAAAAAACGCGGAACGCACGGGGGTAGACGATGAATATTACGTTCGCATATCTTGCCGCTGAAAGCATGGCGATAGAGATACTATCGAGCGTGCTGAAGCAGGACGGCCACAGGGTAAGCCTCGCCTTCGACCCCGGCCTCTTTGACGACAAGCAGTACCTCGACATCCCTTTCCTGAATAAGGCGTTCAGCAAAAAGGCCGACGTGGTGGACCAGATACTGAAACACCCGCCGGACCTCCTCTGTTTCTCGGTAGGCACGGACAACTACCAGTGGGCATGCGAGATAGCGCGCGCGGTGAAGAAAGCGATAAACGTCCCTATCATCTTCGGCGGCATCCACGTAACCGCGGTCCCGGACAGGGTCATACAGAACGCATTCGTGGACATGGTCTGCGTGGGGGAGGGGGAGCAGGCCATCTCGGAGCTTGCCCGAAGCATGGAGGCCGGCGGATTGGACACCGATATCCTCAATATCTGGTTCAAGACGGAAGGGGGCGTAAAGAAAAACCCCGTCCGTCCGCTCATCCAGGACCTCGACTCCATACCGTACCCGGACAAGGACCTCTTTGACAGGCACATCCCGATACGCAACGGCAAGTACATGATGATGACGAGCCGGGGGTGTCCGTACCAGTGCACGTACTGCTATAACAACGTGCTTCGCAGGTCCGTCTACGGCGCGGAGAAGAAGTACGTCCGCCAGCGCAGCGTCGAGGGGGTGATAGGCGAGCTCAAGGCGATGAAGAAGGAGTACGCCTTCACCAACGTCGCCTTCATGGACGACTGCTTCGTGACGAACAGGCGCTGGTTCAGGGAGTTCGCCAGGCGCTACAAGGAGGAGATAGACCTGCCGTACAGCTGCATGGCGTACACCGGACAGATAGATGAGGAGATGGGAATGCTCCTGAAGGAGTCCGGGTGCAACAGGATGATGTTCGGCATTCAGACGATGGACAGGAAGACGAGGGAGGAGGTGCTGAAGAGGTCATTTGAGACGGATGACAAGATAAGGCGCGCCATAAGCATCTGCGACGTGCTGTCGATACCGTATTCGCTCGACCATATATTCGGCGCTCCGTTCGCGGACCCGTTGGAGCACGAGAGGACTGCGGCGTTCTACAGCACCACAAAGGCCATAAGGGTATGCTGTTACGCGCTCTTTTACTACCCCAAGACCGAGATAACCGAGGACGGCATCAAGGCCGGGATACTGAGCAGGGACGCTGTTGATAGCATAGAGGAGGGCAAGGCCCGCCTCTACGTCTACGGGAGCTCGCTCCGGGACGACGAGCTCAAGATATTCAAGTCCCTCAGGAACTTCTACGCCCTGCTGCCGATACTGCCGTCCCCGGTGCTCCGTTTCATGCTCAATACCGGCATATACAGGGCCTTGAGGTTCATGCCCCGGTTCTTCGCGCTCGCTTGCGAGGCGTTCGTATCGATAAAGACCGGACATCAGAGGGGCGTGGACTACATACGCTACTACGCGCAGCACCTGAAAAAGGCCTTCGCAAGAGGCGAGCTCGATGCCTCTGGCGCATCTAAATGAGCAGGATCGTAAACATCAGGAAGAGCCTCCCCTCCGTCGTCTACAGGGCCGGGGCCTGGCACCTGATGCACTACCTGACAGGCAGAGCGGGGCCGATGGCCGCCACCTTTCAGCTCACGAACAGGTGCAACCTGCGCTGTGTCATGTGCAACATCCCGAACAACCCGAGGCAGGCGGTGCTCGACCTCGGCGACTTCAAAAAGATTATAGGGGAGCTTTCGCGCATCGGCTGCTGCTACGCCTCTCTATCGGGAGGAGAGGTGCTTACGATAAATAATTTTTTCGAATATCTGAGAGAGGCCAAAAGACACATCCCCTCCGTTAATACCGTCACCAACGGAGTGCTCCTGGACGAGGCCGCGGCCAGGGAGTTCTGGAGCGCCGGGGTAGACTCCGTCTCATTGAGCCTCGACGGGATGGAAAGGTCGCACGAGTTCACGCGCGGACTTGCCGGGTCGTTCAAAAAGACCGTAGGGGCGATAGAGAACCTCAAGAGATACGCGCCGGGGATAAAGATAGTCGTCAACACGGTCATCTCCCCGTGGAATATAGACGAGCTCTATGAGCTTACGGACTTTGTCGAGCGGCTCGGAGTGCTCCATAAGTTCCAGCCGCTCAACGAGCACCCGGTCTTCGAGGGGCAGAAAAAGGCGTATTCCGTCAATCGGGATATCGATATCGATAAGGTAAGAAACTTCATCTCGCACCTGTTGAGGAAAAAGACGGTGGCCAACTCGGCCTACTTCCTGAGGGCCATACCGGATTACTTCGCCGGGGAGAACAGACGTGGACTGTTCGGAGAGAGATGCCTCCTGCCGTATTTTTTCTGCGAGTTCAGGGAGGACGGCCTCATGTACCCGTGCCTCGGGGGCAAGGGCTGGGGGCACGGATACCCTGTAGAGCGCGGGGTGGAGAACATATTCTTCAGCCCCGAGTACCGCGAGGACATACGCAGGCTTGAGGGGTGCAGGTTCTGCCAGAAGAGCTTTTCGGTCTGCTACATAGAGCCGAGGGTGAACTTCCCGGTCACGAGCTTTCTGAAATACAGGGTCTTAAGGCGCTTCTTATAAAGATACTTGAACACGCATAGCGAGCGTGAGGCCCGCAACTTGCCGTGGGGCAAGCGAGCGAATAGAAATAGACTTCCATCAAATCAGGTGTGATTATGCGTTCAATGGGACTCATACGGCATCTATCGCCACATATTATTATCCTCGCCGCCATATCCGCCGTTATTCTAACCGCATACTTCTTCGTCTACGAAAAGCCCGTCAGGGCCATATGGCTCGAGGCCGAGTACTTCCTCTTCGACAGGCCGCACTGGGTCGTCGTTGAGGACGTCAACTTCTCCTACTCCAAAGGGATAATGACGCGCAGCGCGGACTCAGAGGCGATTGCGCCTTTCGAGGTCAAAAGGGACGGCGACTATGCAATATGGATTAAGTACTTCGGCAACTACGCCGACACCGACGTGGGGTACTGGAAGAAGGTCTATACGAACCAATTCGGATATATCGATTACTTCGGGGCGGATAGACCGGCAACGCTCAAGGTCAAGGTCGATGGGATGATTGAGAAGACGGTGGAGGAGACCGGACCCCACAGGTACAGGTGGGCCAGGCTCGGCCCAATCCGTCTGGGGCCCGGAAGCCATACCATGAGGTTCTCCCTTGCCGACGGCTCTCCCGGCGGGGCAAATCTCGACAGCGTGCTTATCACCGACGACCTCGGCTACGCGCCCGGAGCGCGCGAGGCGCTCCCGAGACAGGTCTCCGAGTACATCGGGCCTCTATTGATAATCGGCTTCCCGCTGCTCGTCTGGGCGTTTTCAATAAAGGGGTTCAAGGGCGAATACCAGGCGTATCTACTCTACGGCACGGTCATATCAGCGGTCTTCTCGATACTCTGGATAGACACCGACGGCGGCTTCTGGATATGGCTGACGCAGAACCCGGACTTCAACCTCGTCAATATCTATTCATCCGGCCACGGCGAGGCGCTCCACCACAGGTACGTCTACCAGCCCCCGGTGGCCGCGATGCTCATAGGGCTGAGATTCGTATTCTCGGCCTTCGGCGCCATGGACGGGATAACTCCGCTCTCGCTCCTTCTGAGCAAGCTCATCGTGATCCCGTTCTTCATCGGCACAGGGGTGCTGCTCCACAGGCTCGAAGGCGAGGGGGCGGCGCTCCTCTGGGCGTTGAACTCCATCGTCATATTCACGGTGGCCGCCGACTCCATGTACTTCGGCCTCGGCTTCCTCCTGACGCTCGCGCTCTATCTTATCAGGAACAAAAGGCGCTGCCTGGGCTCCCTCGCGCTCGGCGGGGCGCTCGCCTACATGCCGGCCACGATTTTGCTCATCCCGCCGTTCCTCATACTCATTAGGGGGCTCGGCTGGCGCAGGATAGCGTACATGCTCCCCCTGATAGTGCTCCCGGCATTTCTGCTCGTCCTGCCCTACAGGATATTAGACCCAGCGGGCGTGAGCATGAGGATGACGGCGGCCGGGATATCGGCGTGGATGCCGATGCACCTTGGGGTGAGGCTCGGCGCGATAGGTGTCACAACGCTGCTCTACGGGGCGCTCCTTGCGTTTCTCTGGGTCAGGAGGCCGGCCTTCGACTACGAGAACCTCTCGGCGGCCTTCGCGGCGGCCTCGCTCGTCTATCTCAACATCGGGGCCCCGCATTTTCTGGAGTGGACTGTCGCCTTCCAGCCCTTCATCATCATATGGGCGCGCAGGCTTAAGAATGAGGTCTTCTACGGCATATACGTCACCGCGCTCATGGTATGGGGCTCATTCTACATGAATACAGGGGGCGCGGCGGACAGGGCCGGGGAGACGGGTTTTTTCCCATATTATATCTTCTATACCTGGCCTTTTGACATCTACAGGCTCGTCGCGAGGTTCTACCCCGGGATTGAGTACTTCTCAAGGGCGGACGTCGAGGCGCTGAGCCACTCGGTCTCAGCCGGGGTGTCCGTCATAATGGCGCTACTCATAGTGTCGAGGTTCGTTGTCAGGGAAGACGGCGGCGGGGCTGTACGCAGCGCACAGGGTGAGGATGCATAGCGGGTATATACCCCGGCGTTGAGGACTGGAGGGCGGATAAAGGGCGCGTATGAAGGGTAAGGAGACAACGTATATCGTGGATTGCCGGGAGGAGGGCGCTATCGGGCCCTGGTGGAAGGGGCTGCGGGGCATAGCCGTAATAGCGGCTTTCGGGCTCGTCTCCCTCGGCTGGTTCAGGGGGGACTTCAGCGCGGTCGCGGGCTACGACTTCGCCACGTCGCTCAAGCCGCTCGATGAGATAAGGAGGGCGCTCCATATCTGGGACGACAGGCTCTACGCCGGCGCGCCCAACTTCATCGCGGTGGCCACCCTGCCGTACCTCCTCCTCCAGTACGCCTTTGAGCGGATGGCCGGGTCTCTGTACAGGGGGCAGATGTACTTTTTCACACTCCTCTTCCTCCTGCCAGGGTTCAGCATGCGGACGTTCCTGCGGTGCGCGTTCGCCAACTCAGAGAAAAGGGATGAGATCGCCTTTTTCGGCGCCCTCTTCTACATGCTCAACACCTTCGTCTTCGTGAAGTGGAACAGGGGCGAGCTTATCGCGCTCTTTGCGTACGGCATGCTCCCGCTGTATCTCGCTATTGTCGAGAGGGGGCTCAAGGGGCCGGTGAACATGCATAGCGAGCGCGAGGCCCGCAGCTTCCTACGGGGTCAAGCGAGCGAATCGGATATGGATACTTCCTTACATGTCGAAGATTCCCAGCGGCAAGCCGCGGGGAGCTTCAACGCGAGGTTCGTTATTCTCTTCATCTGCGCGCTCTTTTTCTATCCGGCCTCGCTCGGCCATTCCGCGGACTTCCTTATAACGACCGGGCTTATCTGCGGATACGCGCTCTGGAGGGCAGCCTCCGCTAAAGACCTCCGGGTCTTGAAGAGGGCCGTCTTTCTCGCCGTCGCGGCAATCGCCGTGAGCTCCTGGTGGGCGCTGCCGTTTTTGTCATCGATGAGGGCCGGAGGGGCGGGGCTGACGTCATTTACCGGACAGGAGACCGGGCTTGTCGACTACTACTCCTCATGGGCGCGGTTGTTGAACGTCATGAAGCTCTGGTTCTCGCCGATATACCCAACGGCCGTCGAGTTCGGGCTCCAGTTCTACAGGCCGGGGGCCGTCCTTATCCCGATGCTCGCCTTCTCCGCGCTCCTTTTCAAGAGGGACGGCAAGGTGATCTTCTTCTCTTTCGCGGCTATCATCGGACTGTGGCTCTCAAAGGGCACCTCCCCGCCCTTTGGCGGCATCTACAGGTGGCTCTATTTGAACCTCCCTTACTTCTTCGTCTTCAGGGCGCCGAGCAGGTGCTTTCCCCTTGTCTACACGCTTGCGCTCTCCGTGCTGATAGGATATTCGGCCTCATCCATCCGCTCGATGGCAAGGACGCTCTGGAGGTTTGGGCGACTGACCCCGGTCTTGAGCGCCCTCATAGTCCTCCTCATACTCTTTAACGCCTGGCCTCTCCTTTACAGGGATACCGTATTCAGGACAAGGGACAACGACGTCCTCTATCCGTCCGTTTTCATCAACATACCGTCATATTACGAGGAGATGAACGGGTGGATACGGGAGAGGGTCAACGGCTACAGGCTCCATTCGTTCCATGACAACGCCTACCTCAACTACACGTGGGGTTATTCCTCGACAGACATAGCACCAAAGGTCATCGAGGCGCCGCAAACGCTCAAGTTCAGCCAGGAGCTCACGTTCGGCTCAGGCGGGTTCCATGAGCTGATGGGTGCGTTCGCAAGGCGCTTCTGGTCGTGGGACTTCGGGCGCGCCGACAGGATACTCGGGCTCTTCGGGGTCAAGTACATATTCTCAACCAAGGACGTGATGAGAAGGTATTTGCCGGACACGAACTACTACGAGATGCTCCCCTGCGCGCTCGCCTCGATGGACGGCATCCGCCAGGTCAAAAAGATAGGCCAGGGGACAATCTACGAGAACAGCCGCGCCATGCCGCTTATCTACGTCGGAGGGGCCGCCAAGGCGCTCTTCGCGGACGTGGAGGCCCTAATTACGCTCAGCCATACGGAATACCTCGACAGCCCGCTCTTTATCCGCATGGAGCGACTCGACCAGGCCGATACCGTCCTGCCGAAAGGGGGCATAGACGAGCTTGTCATAGCCGACAGGAACTTCTATGACGTCCTTTCGGAGAATATCCCCAACGAGTACAGGTTCGCTACAGGGGAGGGGGCCGCCTTCCGCTCAAAGGGCGGGCTCTACGCGGTGAGGGCAAGGATGGGGGAATACGGCCACGGCACACCCCTTAAAGTCAGCGTGGACGGCAGACCCGTGGCGCAAGGCGCGGATGATAAGCGCTTAAACGGCATTCGCTGGGCCGACCTCGGCGTCATCGACGCGCCTGAGGGGTGGCACAACGTATCTATCGAGCCGTCGGATGGCGCACGGGAACTCATCTTCGTTCCGATAAGCGTCTGGGAGTCGGAGAAAAGGCGGGTCGAGGATTTCTTCAGGAATAACACCCTGCCGCTGGCCAATATCTTCAGGGAGCGGGTCGCGTCGGCCCGCAGCGGCATTGTCCTGCCGGTCTTTCTGACCGGGCCATATAACGTCGAGGCGTCCTTCACTCGCGGGGTCTTCAAGGAGAAGGACGCGGGTCTGCGCGAGGACTACGTGAAAGACCCGTCCTTGCTCAATTGGTCGGTCTTCGGAGGCGGCGGGATAGGGGCCGACAACGGGGTGAGGATAACCCCCGGCGTTGGGAAGGACTCCGTCAAGGCCGCGAAAAGGTTCGGTCATGACAACAGGGGATACGTCGACATCGAAGAGTATCCGTATCTCTCGATACGGGCCGGGTCCGGCCCCTCCCCTTTTTTTGATACGGAGATAGTCCTTGGAATGGATTTTGACAACGACGGGCGGGCCGATGACGCCATACGCCTGGGTCCGCTTAAAGGCAACAGCCCACAACCCCTCGTCAACCTCGCGGAGATGGTCAAAAAAAGGTACGGCTACCCGGGCAGACCCTCCTACAGGGCCGTCTGGGTACTCTTTGACCTGAACATGCATAGCGAGCGCCCAGCCCGCAGCTTGCCGCGGGGTCGAGCGAGCGAATCGGATATGGATACTTCCTTACGTGTCGGAGGTCCCAGCGGAAAAGCCGCGGGGAGCTTCAAGGGGAGGAAGGATGTTAAGGGCAAAAGCGCCGTCTCACCTTCGTTCCGCGTCGAGGGGATCGAGTTTTACCGCTACGTCCCGGTCATCAAACCCTATGGCTCCGCGCAGGCGGCCCTTGAGATAAGCGCAGGCAAGGAGACTGTGCGTGCATCGAAAGGCCCGGGCGCTCTTAAGGACATACTGCCCGCGGCGCTTGACAATAGCGGCGTTAGGCCGTCGGGTGTGGAAAGGATCGTTGTCAGGGCGCGCTCTAATGACAAGGAGGGGTTTGATGACGCCCTTTCGCTCCAGGATATCGTCGTAAAGGTGTCAGGCAAAAGGGGGCCGGCCCCCACGGAAAGACTTCCGGAAATAGAGTGGAGGAAGCTGAGCCCCGCAAAATACTCCGCTCTCGTAAAGAGGCCGGACGCAGCCGCGCAAGGCCCGTTCTGGATGGTACTGAACGTGAGCTACGACAAGGGGTGGAAGGCCTATATCCTGAAGGACGGGAAGGAGACGGAACTTCGCAGCCATTACAGGATAAACGGCTTTGCAAACGGCTGGTGGGTAGATAAGACCGCGGACCATGAGATCACGGTAGTGATGGAGTACGCGCCGCAGGGGTGGCTCTTTTGGGGGACGGTCGCATCGATATCTTCTTCCGTTTTTTTGATAGGCGCGTCCGTATTCGGCCCTCTATTGCGCAAGGCTCGGAGAGGCTTCGAAATATAAGGGAACCAATTTCCATCCGCTCGCTTCGACACGGCAGATGGGGCTTTTTGAGAAGCCTGTTAAGAAAGGAGTATCCGCATGGACCAAATCCGTTCCATAGATGCGCGGGAAGGGCGCGCGAGGGGTGAGGGGGGCGCAATCCGTCTGCTGGCCGCCTTTTTCTTTACGATGATCTGCGGCGCGTTCCTTGCGTACTACAGCAGTATGTACGTCTCAGGCGGCTTCAGCGTCAGGAGGTTCGACATCCTTTCTGAAAGCGATAACCCGGAGCTCTCAGCCTCATCACAGCTGCCTGCAAAAGAGCGGGTAGAGGCGAAGGGCAGGGACTTGACGCTTCTCTGGCTCGATGGTGGGAGGCAGTCCATCCCCTTCAGGTCCGAAGACCGCTCCACCCTCGCCGTAAGGATGAACGCGTACTTCCCGGAGGTCAAATACAACAGGCCGGAGCTGAACGTCTCGGTAAACGGTCGTGAGATTGAGACGGTGCGGCCCAAATGGAAGGGCGGGATGGAGAAGTTGGACTTCGACATCCCCGGCACGGCGCTCGCAAAGGGCAAAAACCTTCTTACGTTCGGCCTGACCAAAGGCGCGTCCTACAGGATAGGCTACGAGAGCGTCAACGCGAGGGACTTCGCCGGGGTGAGCAAACGGTTCCCCAAGGCCTATGTGCTATTTGATGAGAACATGCCGGGCCGGGCCCTGAACCCCTATGCCAGGCCCTATGATTATATACTCTACCCGGCCTCGGTCTTTTTGATATGGGTCATCGGGGCCAACCTCATCCGCGCCGGCAGAGGGACTACGGCGCTGAAGGGCTCAAAGACGCTCTTTTACGCTTACCTGCCGGTATGCGTTCTGTTTATCGTCTCGGCCCTCTTTTCCGCGCTATCAAGGTATACGGTCGTGTTGGACAGGACTACATTCCATATCCTCGCCTTTGCGCCCGGCATACTCTGCGTCTCCTACGGTCTCCTGCTATATCTGCGCGGGAGGGCACGGTTTAAGGAGGAGAGGGATGAGACGCGGAAGATGGCGGGAGAGAGGGCCGCGCCGTATAAGCTCCGTTTCATAGGGCGGGGCTTCAAGTTTATTTACAGGAACGCCGGCTCCATAGCGATAGTCGTGTTCGCGGTCTTCCTCTCCGGCGCCGGTGTCTTCCTCATGCTCAAGAGGCAGGATATCGCCGACAATCTGGCCGATATCGCGTACTTCTCGATAGTATTCGCGGTCATAGTAAGGGCGTTTGAGCTGAGGGGCGACGGGGAGAGAGGGGAGTAAGTATGAGGGGCAGGGAGCTGAGAGGCCATGTCGGGAGCGGAGAGTGATGAGGAGGAGGGAGATAGTAATACTAACGCTCGGCCGTGCGGTCATAGCCCTGCCGCTGTTTTTTGAGAGGCTCCACTCCGACGAGGTCATCTATTGGGAGGTGGCCAGGAACATTTCAAGGGGCCTCGGGCCCCACAGCGAGACCTCGGGGGGCGGCCTCTTCGTAAGGCACATGCCGGTGCCCTTTTATATCGTAGCGCCTTTTTTAAGGCTCTCGGTCCATATATTCACGGCGCGCGCAATATCCTCGGCCTTTACCATTGCCTGCGCCATCCTGATATTCCGGATAGCCCGTGAAAATAGTGATGAAGATTCGGCCTCCCGTTCCTGTTCCTCTATTCCGTAGGTAATGAAGTGGCGGGCGGAAAGAGGGCTGCCGCAGGAGGCATTGGACAGGCCGGGGGCCGATCGCGCTCAATCATCTTTGATGGGAAGATAAGGAACGGCCTCTTCTTTGTCATGCCCGCCGTTGCCGTTGCCGCCGTTGTTTCTATAGCCGTCATCTCAGAGAGGTCGGTCTACGGCCTAATCAAGACCTACGCTCTCGACGGCGCGGCCTATAAGAATCTCATCGTAATCGGCAGCCCGGGCTATTTCAGCCGCATTGCAAGGGGGTGGGCCGAGTTCGCGGTGGTGAACGTGGTGATTGTCTCGGGCTTTCTCGCATCGATAAGGAGGGGATATCGTGTGTTGCTCCTTGTCGTCCCGCAGATAGTCATTATAAGCCTCGTCCACGGTTTTGTGGTAAGCGGCGGTGTGACGCAGTACCCGATGGCGGTACTGGCCACTCTCTGCGTATTTTCAGGGGCAGGGCTTAAGAGGCTTTACGGGGCGCTATTGGCCCCGTTCCTCAATAAATACGGCTTCCTCAATGCATTATTGGCCATCTCCTGCGCGCAGTTCCTAACGTTGAACGTAGTATCCACCGTGGTTACGCTCCATAAGAATACCCTTGTCTGGGGCCTTGGCTACAAAGACGACAGGGAGGTTATCTCGATACTGAGGAACTCGGCGCGTGGAGAGTCGATAAACGGTTTCTGGGGCGCCTTCGTAGACGACAGGCGGAGCTGGGACTGGACAGACTTCCATATAGACAAGGCCGTAGAGAAAGACCCGGACTGGCTCGTGACGTTCAGCAACTATGTTGATATATTACCTCAAAAAAACAGTGCAACTCCGCTTGAAATATACAATATCGGGCCGTATGTTATGATACATTCCCGCCAAAAGGGGGGTATGAAAGAGGCCGTGCGGCAGAGGGACCACCCGATGTGGGCGTTTAGAAGAGATTGAACATGCATAGCGAGCGCATTCCCCGCAGCTTGGGCTTAGGGGAGCTTCAATCTCAACAGGTTTCAAGGGCGCCGGAGGGGAATCCGTCTTTCATTACACGCGGCAAGCGGTGTTCGGTTATACCCGAAGAATACATAAAAGTATTTGACGCCTGACTGTAATCAACTATAATATTACGTTATATCGGGGGCCTTTTGAGGGTAGCGATAGACGCCCGGATGATCGAGTATACCGGGATAGGAAGGTATATCCAGAACCTGATATCGGGCCTCTCAAGGCTCGGCAACGGGATCAGCGTCGGTGTGGTATGCGAAGGAGTCCCAGGGGGGCCTGTTGACCTCCCCGGCAACGTCGAGCGCTTCAGGCCTTCTTTCAATATACCGGTATATTCGCTCAAGGAGCATATGCTCCTCCCTTTTGAGATGAGGTCCACGGGTGCCGACCTATTCCATTACCCGAGCTTCAACATGCCCATTGTGAACTCAAGGCCGTCGGTCGTAACCGTACACGACCTTATCTATTACCTCCACCCCGAGGCCTGTCCCGGCAAGGCCGCGCATATATACGCGAGGTTCATGTTCGATGTGGTGGTGAAGCGCGCCGGCAGGATAATCACGGTCTCCGAATTTTCAAAAAAGGAGATCGCCGGGTCGCTCGGGGTGGACCCCCGGAAGATATCGGTCATCCACAACGGGGTCGGCGGGCTCTACAGGCCGGTAGAAGACACGGAAAGGATCGCGCAGGTGCGAAAGAGGTACGGGATAACCGGCGATTATATCTTCTACGCCGGGAACCACCAGCCGAGGAAGAACCTCTCAAGGCTCATAAGCGCCTTCTCGGCCCTGAAGAACGGGAAGGACCGCCAGTTAGTGCTTACCGGCGGGGTGGAGCCGAGGAGGGCGGCGCTCTATGCCTCCGTAAAGGGGCTGGGGCTCTCAGGCCGCGTCCTTTTCATAGGCGCCGTCCCGGAAGAGGACCTGCCGGCCCTATATTCCGGCGCGCTCCTCTTCGCTTTTCCATCGCTTATGGAGGGGTTCGGACTCCCGCCGCTTGAGGCCTTTGCCTGCGGCGCGCCGGTGGTATCATCCAACGCGTCATCCATACCAGAAGTAGTGGGGGACGCCGCGTTGACGTTCGACCCGACGGATACCGGGGCCATGGCCGTTGCCATCGACAGGGTGTTGTCGAGCGCGGACCTGCGCCAGGAGATGAGGGAAAAGGGGCTTGCCAGGGCCGGGCGATTCACCTGGGAGGCCACGGCCAGGAAGACGCTCAAGGTCTACGAAGAGGTGCTCAACGCTTGATGAAGGTCGCGCTCATCCATGACTGGCTTACAGGTATGCGGGGAGGGGAGAAGGTCCTTGAGGTCTTCTGCGAGATATTCCCGGAGGCGGACCTCTTTACGCTCCTCCACATTCCGGGGTCAGTCTCCAAGACCATAGAGAACCGCTCCATAAAGACCTCTTTCATACAGAGGCTTCCCCTTGCCAGGAGGCGCTACAGGTCCATGCTCCCGCTATTCCCGCTCGCCATAGAGAGCTTCAACCTGAACGGGTACGACCTCGTGCTCTCCAGCAGCCACTGCGTGGCAAAGGGGGTTATCCCCCCGCCCGGGGCCCTCCATATCTCCTACATACATACGCCTATGCGCTATGTATGGGATATGCGCCACGACTACTTCGGCGGCATTGGGGGGGTGTCCGGGCGGCTGATAGCGCTATTCTCCCATTACCTGAGGATGTGGGACGTGACCTCCAGCGCCAGGGTCGACCGGTTCATAGCAAACTCCGCGCACGTGGCCAAAAGGGTCGAGAAGTACTACAGGAGGCCCGCCCATGTGATAAACCCGCCTGTCGAGTGCTCGATGTTCAGGCTCGACCGGGACAGGGGGGATTTCTACCTCATAGTCTCCGCGTTCGCGCCGTACAAGAGGATAGACGTCGCCATAGAGGCCTTCAACACGCTCGGCCTCAAGCTCAAGGTCATAGGCGCTGGGCAGGACGGCAAGAGGCTCAGGTCAATTGCAAAGGGCAACGTGGAGTTCCTCGGCTGGAAGTCCGATGAGGAGCTTGCGGGCTATTACGCAGGGTGCAAGGCCCTTGTATTCCCGGGCGAGGAGGACTTCGGGATAGTCCCGCTGGAGGCCATGGCGTGCGGCAGGCCGGTCATAGCCTATGGAAAGGGCGGGGCGCTTGAGACCATAATACCTTTGAACCCGGCCCTCGGCGCGAAGGCGCCGGAAGGCCCTCCCACAGGGGTGTTTTTCTACGAGCAGACCCCTTCAGCCCTTGCAAGGGCCGTATCCATGTTCGAGGAGAGAGAGAAGGAGTTCATTCCGGGGCGGATCAGGGAGCGCGCCCTCGGTTTCAGCCGGGAGGCGTTCAAGGCAAGGATAAAAGACTACGTGTTCAAAGGGTTAGAGGTATTCATGGCCGGTTCCTCAGGAGGGGGTGAGCGCGGGGATGCTTAAAAAACACAGCCAATTCTTCGAGAGCCTCCTGCTTATATCGGACCTCGTGATAATAGCCCTTTCGTGGGTATTGTCCTACCAGATACGTTTCTACGGCAATATCGTGCCAACGGACAGGGGGGTGCCTGATTTCAGCATATACGCCGTCCTGCTGTTGCCGATACTGATAATATGGTTCTTCGCATTCAAGTCCTTCGGCCTCTACAGGCCAAAGAGGATAGGCACGCATCTCTCCGAGGTCTTAGACATAACGAAGGCGTGCGTGGTGTCCGTGCTTATACTCATAGCAATCACCTTTTTCTTCAAGCGCGACGAGTTCTCCCGTCTGGTCTTCATCTTCTTCGCCGCGATAAACATCGTCTCTTTAAGCCTTGAGAGGCTGGTATTCAGGGAGGCATTGAGGTACCTGAGGAGGAAGGGGCATAACCTTAGACACGCCATCGTCGCAGGCGCCGGCGAGAGCGCCGAATCGCTCATAAGGAGGCTTGAGGGCCATCCGGAAGTCGGGATAAAGGTAGAGGGGGTGATAGGCGTGGACCCCGCGCACTCCGGCGGCAAGGTCGCCGGCATAAAGGTCATAGGCCAGTGCGACAGGATAGGCGAGGTCATCAGGGAGAGGAACATAGACATCGTCTTCATAGCGCTGCCGTGGGAGGAGCAGTTCATGCTTGCCACGGTGCTCAAGAACATCGGGGACGAGACCGTGGACATAAAGGTCATACCCGCTGTCTTCGAGTTCATGACCCTGAGGGGCGGGGTCGAGGAGTTCGACGGCCTGCCGATACTCAATATCCAGAACTCCCCGCTCTACGGTTGGAACACCATCGTAAAGAGGGCCGTTGACATCATCGTGTCGGTTGCCGCGATAGCGCTCCTCTTCCCGTTGATGCTCCTCATAGCGGCGCTTATAAAGCTCACGTCCCCGGGGCCGGTGCTCTACAGGCAGGAGCGGATGGGCATCGGCGGCGACACCTTCGAGATGCTCAAGTTCCGCTCCATGAGGACGGACGCGGAGAAGGAGAGCGGGGCCGTCTGGGCGCGCAAGGACGACCCCAGGAGGACCGCCCTGGGGTCGTTCCTTAGAAGGACCAGCCTTGACGAGCTGCCGCAGCTTTTCAACGTCCTCAAGGGCGACATGTCCATCGTCGGGCCGCGCCCGGAGAGGCCGGTGTTCATACAGGGCTTCAGGAAGGACATACCCAAGTACATGCTCAGGCACACCATGAAGGCCGGCATCACGGGATGGGCGCAGGTGAACGGCTGGCGCGGGGACACGGATATCAATAAGAGGATAGAGCACGACCTCTACTACATAGAGAACTGGTCTCTTATGCTCGATATGAAGATACTCCTCCTGA
>JACRLF010000023.1 GCA_016235365.1 Deltaproteobacteria bacterium
GGAGGCCTTCGCCCTCTTGAGCACGTCAAGGGACCTCCGGTAGTCCGCCTGCGCCCTGACAAGGGGGAAGAGGGACGGGACGGTGTCAAGGTTGTGGTTGAATATGTCCAGGCCGGCCCTTAGGACCTTTAAAAGAGACGCTTCCTCGCCCTTGAAGTCCGGGGTCAGCACCTCCACCAAAATGGCCGGAATGTTATCTTTTATGGCCCTGATTGTCAAGGCAAATTGGCCCGCCCCGCCGTCCGGGAGGTCGTCCCTGGTAACCGAGGTCACCACCACGTGCTTCAATCCCAGCTCCTTTGTTGTAACGGCCACGTTCTCCGGCTCGCACGGGTCCACCACGAGGGGCTCCGGGCGCTTGTCCACAGAGCAGAAACCGCAGCGCCTCGTGGATTCGTCCCCGAGTAGCATGAAGGTCGCGGTAGGCTTGGCGAAGCACTCCCCTATGTTGGGGCGCCTCGCGGACTCGCATACGGTATGGAGGTTCCTCTTCCTCAATACCGCCTTCATCTCATGGAGGCGGCTTGCGGGCCCGAGCCTCTTCTTCGCCCACGGGGGCAGCCTCTTCATATCGTTTTCAGGGCCCACTGTACCTCTTGCTCCAGGGTAGTCACGCATAGGGCGTTAGCAGGCTGTTGAAAAAGTCCATCTACTGCGTTGTCATCGTCGCTCTGCTACGGCGTATGGACAAAATACGCCTCATTCCTCGCTCCTCGACGCCTTCGGGGCACCCACGCCAAGTGGCGTGGGTCGGCACCCACGCCAAGTGGCGTGGGTCGGGAGCTTTTTGAACAGCCTGAACGGACGCAAGGGTTTTTCAACAACCTGTTAGAGACAAAATATAATCTTAAGGGTGTCTCTAAAAATTAGATATTTTTTCCGAGGTCGAGGCGGGGTGAAAATAAAAAGCGGAGCATATATGCTAATATGTGAGCATTTTTATTTTCGCCCTAACAAAAAGATCGGGAAAAAGAGCAATTTTTAGAGGTACCCTTAAAAAGATACCATCTTCCGATAAGAAACACAACACCTTGCGCATTTTGGAAGATTCCCTGCGGCTTAGGCCTATGGGAGCTTCAATATCCCATTGTTTCAAGGTAGTTGGAGCTTACCGGGGCGCCTGCGGAAGCGCGGAGCAGGGCGAGGTCTTCAAAGGTGTCTATGTCGTGCCAGACGGGCAGGAGCGTGAAGGCGATGGAGGCCTGTTCTGCCTTTTCGATTGTCTGCTCAAGCACCGCCCCCGTACTCCAGCTTATGCCGTCAAATACCGTCTCGAATAGCGAATTCATGGCGATCAGGTAATAGCCGCCGTCCCTGGCCGGGCCGAGGACGAGGCCCGCCTCATCGAGGAGCGTGAACGCGCCCCTGATGTACTCAACCGGCATGTCGGGGCTGTCCGTCCCGATGATTGAGACCTTTTTATAACCTTTGTCGAAGAGGGATTTAAAGACGTTGCGCATCCTTGCCCCAAGGTCTCCGCCTTCCTGAGGGAAGGAAGAAACCCCCGACGGCACCACCCCCCCGAGCGCGTCAGCGCCGCCCCCCTCAGGGGCGTAGAAGGCGTACAGGTCAACGCCCTTGAGCCCCGCGGCCTTGATAAAGACGTCCTCGATGAAACAGCGGTAGAGCCCGGCGGCCTCCACGGGCGTAAAAGGCGGAGACAGCCTGGTCTTGACGTTCCCTGGAACCGGCGCCTTGAGCATTATGGCGAGGGCGTCCTTATTAAAGCTCCCCCTGGACCTAAGCCGCGGGAAATCTTCGACATATAAGGAAGCATCTATTTCCATTCGCTCGCTTGACCCCTAAGCCAAGCCGCGGAGAATGCGCTCGCTATGCATGTTCATAGGGCCGCTTCCCCCACTTCCACCTCTTTCCCATTGGCAGAGGGGCCGCGCATCCGTCCACGCAACCGGAGAGACCGCTCCTCAAGCCTTCCCGCCCTCCGTTGAGGCGGCCTTGAGCCTTTCCTGCCTCTCCTTTTCCTTCTTCTCGGAGCAGTACCTGCACGCGTATCTCTTCTCGTGCCTTACCGTGAGCCTGTCGTAGCCCTTATCGATGGCCACCCTTTTGACGGTATCGGTATCAGCCCCACAGAAATCACACCTTAACATAATCGTCCCCTTCCTTCCTGTATATGGTCTTCGGGGCAAGCCCGGCGCCTCTCAAGACCTCCATCGCCCCGTCGAGGGCCTCATCCCTCACCATTATCACCAGTTCGCAGTACGGTTCAAGCGCCCTGGGCGCGGGTATTATCCTGAACGGCACGGACGCCCCCCTCAGGACGCTGTCGGCCTTGAGCGCCCTGTGCGCGCTCCCGAAAGCAAGAAGAAATTCCATCGCCTGAACATGCATAGCGAGCGCATTCTCCGCAGCTTGGCTTAGGGGTCAAGCGAGCGAATCGGATATGGATACTTCCTTACATGTCGAAGATTCCCCGCGGCTTACCGCGGGGAGCTTCAACTTAACAGATTTCACCCGCATTGGCAAGGCCGGGGGACCTGGTCTTCTCATCCGCGCCACGGATAAAAAAACGCCTGCCCCTCAAAGGGGCAGGCGTTTGGAAATGCATGGCAAGCGCGAGGCACACGGCTCGGGGGTACTTCTATCAGTGGCCTCTCGCCGTCTCAGACCGTCATCCTCTCCCTGTAGAACGGGAACCGCGCGCAAAGCTCCCTCACATCATTCTTTATCGAGGCGAGCGACTCCTCGGACGCACTGTCCTTCAGGGCCCTGTCGATAAGGGCGGCTATCTGCTTCATCTCGGCCTCCTTCATCCCCTTTGTCGTGGCCGCTGGAACGCCTATCCTGACGCCGCTTGTTACAAAGGGGCTCCTGGTCTCAAACGGTATGGTATTCTTGTTCACGGTGATGCCGGCCTTTACCAGCGCCTCTTCGGCCTCCTTGCCGGTAATCTCCCGCTTCGTCAGGTCCACGAGCATCAGGTGGTTGTCAGTGCCGCCGGATACGAGGTCATAGCCCCTGTTCATGAGCTCTATGGAGAGCACCTTGGCGTTTGAGACCACCTGCTTCTGGTACTCCACGAACGCAGGCTGCATGGCCTCCTTGAAGGCCACGGCCTTGGCCGCTATCACGTGCATGAGGGGGCCGCCCTGTATGCCGGGGAATATCATCTTGTCAACGGCCTTTGCGAACTCCTCGCGGCACATTATCATGCCGCTGCGCGGGCCCCTCAGGGTCTTGTGCGTCGTCGTGGTGACGAACTCGGCCTCATTGACGGGGCTCGGATGGAGCCCGGCGACCACGAGTCCGGCTATATGCGCGATATCGACCATCACCACGGCGCCGACCTCGTCGGCCGCCTCCCTGAAGGCCTTGAAGTCTATTATCCTCGGATACGCGCTCGCGCCGACGACTATCATCTTCGGGCGGAGCCGCCTTGCGAGGCCGCGGACCTGGTCCATGTCTATACGGTGGTCGTCCTTCCTCACCCCGTAGAAGACGACGTTGTAGAGCTGTCCGGAAAAGTTCACGGGGCTGCCGTGGGTCAGGTGCCCGCCGTGGGAGAGGTTCATGCCGAGGACCGTCTCCCCGGGCTTGAGCGCCGCCATGTAGACGGCCATGTTGGCCTGGGACCCGGAGTGGGGCTGGACGTTGACGTGGGCGCACCCGAAGAGCTTCCTGGCCCTCTCTATGGCGAGCCTCTCCACCGTATCGACGTGCTCGCACCCGCCGTAGTAGCGCTTGCCCGGATAACCTTCCGCGTACTTGTTCGTCAGCACGCTCCCCGTGGCCTCGATCACCTCTTCGCTTACGAGGTTCTCAGAGGCTATAAGCTCAAGCTTGTACTCCTGCCTCTCGGTCTCAAGCCTTATGGCCTCATAGATATCTGGGTCGAAATTCTTCAACGACATTTGCGGCCTCCGGATTTGATGTTGCGTACAATGCGCGGCTGGCCCTAACACGGCCGCAACGGTTTTAATGTTCAGTAACCCTCTGGGAATCTATTGCCCCGCGAGGTATCATTGCGTTTTGCGACTATGGGAGAATCTCCAAACCACAGAGGTATCATTGCGTTCTGCAGCCCCCGGGGAGCAATCACCTGTCTATCCTGTTCTCTACCTCGGTTATCTTATCAAGCCTCCTCTGGTGCCTGCCCCCCTCGAACCGGGCCTCGAGCCATGACTTCAACATCTCCCTGGCGAGCCCCTTGCCCACTATCCTGCCGCCTATCACGAGGATATTGGCGTCGTTGTGCTCCTTTGCCATCCGCGCGGTATAGACGTCGTTTACGAGGGCCGCCCTGACGCGCCTGTACTTGTTGGCCAGTATGCTCATCCCTATGCCAGTGCCGCAAAGGAGCACGCCCTTGGCCAGCTCCCCCGAAGAGACCTTCTCCGCCACCGGGGCGCCGTAATCCGGGTAGTCGACGGACTCGTCGTTGTCCACCCCCATATCCACCACCTCGAACCCCATACCCTTCAGATACTCCTTGAGGTCCTCTTTGAGCTCCCTGCCGGCGTGGTCGCTCGCTATCGCTATCTTTTCCATTATATCCCAGTCAATATTCCTGCGTCGTTATAAAACACATTTATGACCGGAGAGGCGGCGCCCAAAAGCCATGACCCAGCCGTACCCCTTCATCTCCGGCCTACTCGAACCTCTTCAACACAAGCACCGCGTTCGTCCCGCCGAAGCCGAATGAATTCGACATCGCGGCCTTTACCTTCGCCTCCCTGGCTGCGTTCGGGACGTAGTCGAGGTCGCACTCCGGGTCGGGCGTATCGTAGTTCACGGTCGGCGGCAGGACGTTCTCCTTTATCGAGAGGGCCGTGAATACGGCCTCAACGCCCCCAGCGGCCCCGAGGAGGTGGCCGGTCATGCCCTTTGTGGAGCTTACGGCGATATTTTTGGCGTGCGGGCCGAAGACCCTCTTTATGGCCATCGTCTCATAGAGGTCGTTATAATGCGTCGAAGTGCCGTGCGCGTTTATGTACCCGATATCCTCCTTGGCGAGGCCCGAGTTCCTGATCGCCAGCTCCATGCACTTTGCCGCCCCTATCCCGTCAGGGGAGGGCGTCGTCATATGGTAAGCGTCCGAGTTGAGCGCGTAGCCGACGACCTCGGCGTATATGCGGGCGCCCCTTTTCCTGGCGGACTCCATCTCCTCAAGCATCACCACGCCGCACCCCTCGCCCACGACGAAGCCGTCCCTATCCCTGTCAAACGGCCTGCTCGCCTTCTCAGGCGCGTCGTTGCGCGTCGAGAGCGCCTTCATGGCGTTAAAGCCGGCGATGCAGAGCGGGGTTATTGTGGATTCGGTCCCGCCGGCCAGCATCGCGTCGGCCTCGCCGGTCTGGATGAGCCTGAAGGCGTCCCCTATCGAGTGCGTTCCCGTGGCGCATGCCGTGACGGCGCAGCTGTTCGGCCCCCTGGCCCCTAACTTTATCGACACCTGCCCGGAGGCGAGGTTTATTATGACCATCGGGATGAAGAACGGAGTCACCCTGTCCGGGCCCTTCTCCTTGATAACGGTATGCCAGTGCTCTATGGCCGGGAGCCCGCCTATGCCGGCGCCGATATAGACCCCGACGCGATCGGCGTTCTCATCCGTTATCCTGAACCCGGAGTCCTCATGCGCCATCGAGGCGGCGGCAACGGCGTACTGGATGAAGAGGTCCATCTTCTTGACCTCTTTTTTCTCGATGTACCGGACCGGGTCGAAGTCCGTGACCTCTCCGGCTATCCTCACCGGAAAGCCGGTCGAGTCGAACTTCGTTATCCGTCCTATGCCGGAGCGCCCTTCAACGGCGGCCTTCCAGGACTTCCCGACACCGGTGCCGAGCGGGCTGACCATCCCCATGCCTGTTATGACTACTCTTCTCATATCTCCCTGGACTCAATCCTCTTTTTTAGCGATAAAACCCCCGTAACCGGTGGGCGGCTGCGAGGGTTTACCCGCGTATCCATTAGCAGGCTGACGTGAATTTGTAGTTTTTCCGCAGCCTGTCAGGCTTCCTACGCGTAAGGACGATGATTGATTATTACTTCCCTGCCTTTTTCTGTATGTATTCCACCGCGTCCTGTACGGTCTTTATCTTCTCCGCGTCCTCGTCCGGTATCTCGATATTGAACTCCTCCTCGAACGCCATCACCATCTCGACGGTGTCGAGGGAGTCGGCGCCGAGGTCATCGACAAACGATGCCTGCGGAGTCACTTCCTCCTCGGTGACGTCGAGTTGGTCTATTATTATCTTTTTAACCTTATTTTCAACCGAAGACATTTTGCTACCTCCTGATCGTGTTTATTGACGGTATATTCCACCAATGGCCTGCATAGGGCCGGCTTCCGGCGGATAAAACGGCTATTTTGGGCATAGTGTCAACTGTATAACACCTATCCGCGCCCTTGTCAATTTTAACTTGCAGACTTCTCCGCACCGCCCCGTTCCCTTGCCGCGCAAGGGGGCCGAAAGCGCGCCATCCCGGGCCCCGGGGTCTCTACGCCATCACCATCCCGCCGTTTATGTCGAGCACGTGGCCGGTTATGTAGCCGGCGGCGTTGGAGGAAAGGAATAGCACGCCCATGGCCACGTCGTTGGGCCCGCCGAGCCTTCCAAGGGGTATATGCTTGAGGAGGTCTTCCTTCACCTTGTCTGAGAGCGCATCGGTCATCGCGGTCTCTATGAAGCCGGGGGCCACGGCGTTGCACGTGATGTTTCGAGAGGCGAACTCCCTGGCGATGCTCTTGGTCAGCCCTATGACGCCGGCCTTGCTGGCGGCGTAGTTGGCCTGGCCGGCGTTGCCCATCTCGCCCACGACCGAGGCGATGTTTACTATGCGGCCCCATTTCATCTTTGTCATGTACTTGAGCACCGCCTTCGAGCAGTTGAACGCGCCCTTGAGGTTTACGCCGATGACGGCGTCCCAGTCCTCCTCTTTCATCCTGAGTATGAGCCCGTCGCGCGTGATGCCGGCGTTATTGACGAGCACGTGTATGGCCTCGAGGTCGTTGAAGACCTTCTCGGCCATCTCCTCGGTCTCCTTTACGCTGGTGACGTCCGCTTTTATGGCCATGGCGCGCCTGCCCATCGACTGCGCCTCTTTGGCGATCTCCTGCGCCTTTTCAAGGTTGACGTCCACGGCGGCTATGTCGGCCCCGTAGGAAGCGAGCTTCAACGCTATCGCCTTTCCGATACCCTGGCCGGCCCCCGTGACTATGGCTACCCTGCCTGAAAGCTGCATATGTTATCCCCCCTTGGGTTATTTGCTATTTGAGCAGGCCGCGCGCGAGCAGACGGCACTATCGCTCAGGACTGACGACCGACGGCCTCGACGACCCTGTCGATGTCGGAGGCCTCGTTGAGGTTGAAGGTGGCTATCTCCTTTTCTATCCGCTTCACAAGCCCGGTCAATACCCTGTTCGGCCCTATCTCGACTATCCTTCCGACGCCTTCCTTCCTCATGCGCCGTATTATATCGACCCATCTGACGGGGCTCATTAGCTGTCTTATAAGCAGTCCCTTTATCATCGAGGGGTCGGTTACAGGCTCGGCCTCGACGTTCGTGACGACCGGCACATCCATGTTATTGAGCGTTATCTTCCGAAGCTCCTCATCGAGCCTTTGAGCGGCCCCCTCCATCAGGGGGGAGTGCGACGGCGCGCTGACCTGGAGGGGAACCACCATCCTGGCCCCCCTCTCCCTGGCGAGGCCGGCGGCTATGTCGACCGCCGTGGCGTGGCCGGAGATGACTATCTGCTCGGGGCTGTTTATATTGGCCGGGACCGCCACGGCGGCGTCCATGGACGCTGATTCGCATATGACGGATACGGTATCGATATCGAGGCCTAATATGGCGCACATCTTGCCCGTGCCGGGGGGGGCGCTTGCCTGCATGAACCTGCCCCTCATGTGGACAAGCCTTACGGCGTCTGAAAAGGCGAGGGCGCCGGAGGCCACAAGCGCCGTGAACTCGCCGAGGCTGTGGCCGGCGAGCAGGCTTGGACGCGCCGCCGTCTTTTCCTTGAGGACCCTGAAGGCCGCGATGGACGCTATGAGGATGGCCGGCTGCGTGTTCTCCGTCAGGTCAAGGCCCTCTTTCGGGCCTTCGAATATGAGCCTGGATATCTTGTAGCCGAATATGTCGTCGGCCTCTTCGAAGGTCCTCCTGGCCACGGGAAACCCGTCGTAAAAGCTCTTGCCCATGCCCACGTACTGGGAGCCCTGGCCCGGGAACACGAACGCGAGTTTATTCATAGGCGTGGAATTCCCCTTCTTTGAAGCTCCCCTGGGCCTAAGCCGCGGGGAATCTTCGACATATAGTTGAAACCCTCCAGGGGCTTTAAAACCCCCGGCGGTTTCAGAACGTTAAAACCCTCCAGGGGATTAAAACCCCGGTGGTTTCAGAACGTTAAACCGGCTACCACCTTACGACCGAAGAGGCCCATGTAAGGCCCCCTCCGAAGGCGACGAACAGTATTATGTCGTTGGCCTTGATGCGGCCCTCCCTCACGGCCTCATCGAGGGCTATGGGGATGGACGCCGCCGAGGTGTTGCCGTACTTCTCGAGGTTGGTGACGACCTTGTCGGGGGAGAGCTTGAGCCTCTCCCTTATGGCCTCTATTATCCTCAGGTTGGCCTGATGGGGCACAAGGCACGTTATGTCCTCTGGCTTCAACCCGTTTTCCTCCATCACCTCGGCGATGGCGCCGCCCATCGTCCTTACGGCTATCTTGAAGGTCTCATTGCCCTGCATCCTTAGATACGGCAGGACCGGCTCCGAGGCCTCGAAAGGGCTCGGCTGGCATGTGTTCGGCGCGTAGAGCATCTCCCACCGGCGCCCGTCGGAGTGTATGCGGGTGGAGAGGATGCCGTGCCTGCCCTTCTCGGCCTTGAGTACCACCGCGCCAGCCCCGTCGCCGAAGAGGACGCAGGTCGATCTGTCCTTCCAGTCTATTATCTTTGAGAACCTGTCCACCCCTATGACAAGGGCGTTATGGGCCGAGCCCGACCTTATGTATTTATCAGCCGCGTCGAGCGCGTAGAGGAACCCGGAACACGCGGCGGAGACGTCAAAGGCCGCGGCCCCGGGCCTGATGCCGAGGCGGGACTGGATAAAGCACGCGGTCGATGGAAAGGCCATGTCCGGCGTAACCGTGCCAACCACCACGAGGTCTATGTCCCTGGGATGGAGCCCGGCGGCCTTGAGGGCGTTTTTCGCGGCCTTGGCGCCCATCTCCGAGGACGTCTCGTCAACGGATACCCGCCTCTCCCTGATGCCGGTCCTTGCGAATATCCACGCGTCGGAGGTATCGACCATCCGCTCAAGGTCATGGTTGGTCAATACCTTCTCCGGCAGATAGGAGCCTGTTCCCGCCAGCCTGGACCTCAGCATATGCTCATGCCCCATGAGAGCCGG
Organism: Deltaproteobacteria bacterium; assembly: GCA_016235365.1. Classification (GTDB taxonomy): domain Bacteria; phylum Desulfobacterota; class GWC2-55-46; order GWC2-55-46; family GWC2-55-46; genus JACRLF01. Next base: position 9,379 of record JACRLF010000023.1, read on the forward strand.
ACGCCGCGCCGCCATGCGGGCGGCCGAGCCCTTCAAGGTCGCAATTCTTCTCTATCTCTTCCATCAGATGGGCGTTCACCCTGCCCCTGGCGTATTCGTATGCCTTGAGCACGGCGTTTTTTATGGCCTTGGGGTTGGACCTGCCGTGGCTTATTATGCATATCCCGTTGATGCCAAGGAGCGGCGCCCCTCCGTACTCCGCGTAGTCTATCTTCTTCTTGAGGTTCCTGAAGGCCCCTTTTGCGAGTATATAGCCTATCTTCGCGGGCACGGTAGCCATTATCTCGTGCTTGAGCATCGCGGTTACCGCCTCCACGAGCCCCTCGGAGAGCTTGAGCACTATGTTGCCGACGAAACCGTCCGTAACCACGACGTCCACGTCCCCGTTGTATATGTCCCTGCCCTCCACGTATCCGATGTAGTTGAGCGAGGTCTTTTTTATGAGGGCGTTGGTCTCCCTTGTGAGCTCGTTGCCCTTGGCCTCCTCCTCCCCGTTGGATAGGAGCCCGACCCTCGGGCGCTCCTTCTTAAGGACGTACCTTGCATAGACCTCGCCCATCACCGCGAACTGGAGCAGGTGCATGGGCTTGCAGTCTACGTTGCCGCCGACGTCAAGGAGCACCGCCTGGTCCTTCATGGTGGGCAGGCTCACGGCTATGGCCGGACGGTCCACGCCCTTTATCCTTTTAAAGACGAACATGCCGGCGGCCATCGCCGCCCCGGAGTTCCCGGCGCTCACCACGGCGTTGGCCTCGCCGCTTTTGACAAGGTCGAAACAGACCTTGAGAGAAGAATCCTTCTTCTTCCTTACGGCCTGGGCCGGGGACTCGTCCATGCCCACGACCTCGGAGGCGTGCTTTATCGAGATATTGGGGTTGTCGCAGTTATGCTTCCTGAGCTCGGCCTCGATCCTATCCCTGTCTCCAACGAGGACCACAGGGACGTCGAGTTCCGCGGCGGCCTTTATGCTTCCTTCAACGACCGCCGCCGGGGCGTAATCCCCCCCCATCGCGTCTACCGCTATTTTCATATTATTTGAGTGTAGATGATAGTTAGCAGGACAAGCATCCCCGCACGGCCCGCTTTGCCGGGGAGACGGCCTGAGCCGCTCGGCGAGAGGCCGTCTCCCCGGCTCATCACTAAACCGCCTCTTCCTTCTTAATGACGGTCCTGCCCCTGTACGTCCCGCAGGCGGGGCATACGTGGTGCGGTCTCTTCGGCTCGCCGCACTGTGGACACTTCGACGTGGCGGGCGTACTCAAGGCGTCATGGCTCCTTCTCTGCATCCTTTTGCACCTTGAATGTCTCTTCTTTGGATTCGGCATATCGACTTCCTCTCTTTTCCTGTCGTTTGTTCGGTACTATTAAAATGGATCCCACCGGGTTTAAAACCCAGTAATCCTCGGAACGTTGAACATGCATAGCGAGCGAATAGAAATAGATACTCCCTTATATGTCGAAGATTAAGCGCGGCTTACCGCGGGGAGCTTCAAACCAAGCTCATTTTACCTTGAAATCCTTGAGCTTTGCAAACCTCGCATCCGTCTTCGAATCCGTCTTCGCCTCTTCCCCGCACCCGCACGCGCCCGCGTTCATATCCGCCCCGCACTTCGGGCAGAGGCCCTTGCAGTCCTCCCTGCAGAGCGGCTTTATCGGGACCTCGAGAGAGAGCTGAGCCAGGAGTATCTCGGTAGTGTCAAGCTCATGGCCATCCAGGTAATTCAATTCAAGGTCCCCCGGCTTTAACTCCTTTTCGGTCTCTTTTTCGCCGCCGGGGACGTAGATGACGGAAAAATCCGTGTCTATGCCGCTCTGGAATTCCTTCAGGCACCTGCTACAGCCCACAAGCAGACGGGCCTGCATATTCCCGTTTACATTCACCATCCCCTCGCTCGAGCTTATATCGAGGTGCGCGGATACGGGGGATAGGAAGGAGAAGTCGAGCCTTCCGGCCAACTCCTCTATGTTTTTGCCCTCGTCCTTGAAGTCAAGGACGAGCCCGGCGTCCGGAATATCATGGATATTTATCTTCATCGTATTTGCTGATATAAAGACTTGAAAGTATACAAAAAATACCGTATCATTGTCAATACAATTTGCTCTGGGGGCGAATTTACAAATTCATACCGTGCAATCCGGAGCCGTACAAATTTACGCTTGACTATCGCGGCGGATTCAAATAAATTATCCGCTGTCGCGGATATTGGGGGATCGTCTAACGGCAGGACAACGGGCTCTGAACCCGTTTATCCAGGTTCGAATCCTGGTCCCCCAGCCATTTTTCCATAAAACCCTCAAGGGGTTGACTGAATCAGTCAACCCCTTGTTGCATTTCGGGGATGGGTTGGTGTATCCTTATGTGGGTTCAAATAATTCCATAACTCCCTTTACGAATCACATGGTTCAGGTTGCAAACCTGAACCTGCAGGTTTGAATCCCGTCCGTAAAAATCCAAATCCTTAGCATCTTTCCATACCACCTTAAATTTTGATGGGCGCAATCAACAAAAAGAACTAGTATTGAATAATTTTCACTGATTTTAGATGAAAAAACGGATAGATACACCTTCAGCGGTTGAAAAAATACACCATAAGATAAAGGAGTATAAATTCCATGTTCAAGGCAGACAAATGAATTAGTAGCTTTGAATTCATTATTAAACAAGCGGGATAACCGCCTGTAAAGGGGAATATCTATATGGAAAGGACATACAAAAACACTGATGAAATCATGGACTATCTTGAGGTTATCCCTGTGTTTGAGAGTAGCGGCCTGCGTTTAGATGTATACCTTGACGGCAGAAAGGTAGGCCGAATAGATAAACATGACAAGGAAATTGAAGTGAATGTAAAGGTTGCTGAGGAGGATAATTCTAATGTAAATCGTATAGATTCTCTCGATTCTTACTGGGAGTACTCCCAATCAACTGGAGAGTTGACTCATATCGATAATCAGACTGGAGCAAGAACCCCGATAGGAACAGGTTATTCTGGTAATGGAGTAGGACTAAATAATCCAAACTTGCAGAATGAGCCATTTGCTGGGCCTATTCCGCAAGGGACTTATTATATAGGTGATGCAACAACAACCAAAGGGCCTCTTACTTTACCATTGACTCCTCGCCAAGGCACTGATACTTTTGGCAGAGATCTCTTCCGTATTCACGGCGATAATTCATGTAATTGCCAAAGTGCGTCAGAAGGTTGCATAATCCTGCAGCGAAGTATCAGAGAGCAAATCAATGACAGCGGAGATCGCATACTGAGAGTTGTACCATGAGGGCAATTTAATCCATAAGCCATGGGTGAGTGCATGAGACATGCAATGAAATTTTTGATAGCTTTGATTCTTTTACTTTTTTCTTCTTCGGTTGTTTTTGCTAAAGACCCTGATTGCACAGGGACGGACAGGTATCCGACGTCAATGGCCTTTGGGTACCTGAAAGATGCAGGGCTAACGGATAATCATAAGCTTGATTTCACAAAGACAAAAACAGTCAGATTGGCATCAGAAAAAATCGGCAAAGATCTTTACCATCAGATACATCATATAACTTTCATTGAGAAATCCGGCAATAAGATCGAAGTCATAACAATCAACGATGCTTCCAATGAAGAGTGCTCGATGAGCGGGGTAGATGTTTTTGTTACAAGCCATCATTTAGGCGACTACACCCGCTAAGCTGCGGATTTTCCCGAAATGGTTTTGGTTTCGCGCTCATTTACCTCACGCAACCAAGTGGAATTCTTACGATTACAGGCTCAAAAGTGAATCTCCGCCGGCAGGAGCCGGCGGTTTCTTGGGACACAAGCCTTCGGCTTGGGTCCTTCGGACGGCCTATCCATCACCAGACAGGAGTCTGGTGTTTTAACGGCCAAATAAATCTTGAATCCTGGTCCCCCAGCCAATTGCGTATCGAAAAAAGGGCCTGCAACCCCGCAACTCCATTATCCTACTGGGACACATTGCCAAGCCTTTCCATCTCCGTCTTTACCTTTATAAGCTCCTCGGTAGTAGACCTCAACCGGCCTCCGGACTAACCCGTAAAGCGGAAGCCGTCTATAAGCAGGTACGGCGCGGTGATGGAGCTCAACGGCAGGTCGTGGTTCGGGAAGACCTTGACCTCCCTCGATATCTCCTCTATCCTCCCGAACGCCTCAAGGATGTTCTCGGTAAACCGCAAGGACCTTACAGGGTACAGCACCTTGCCGTTATCCACGTAAAATGTGCCGTGCCTGGTCATCCCGGTCATTAGGGTCTGCTTGGGGTTTAAAAGGCCGTTGACGTAGTGGAACGACTTTACCACTATCCCTTCGCCGAGCCTCTCCACCATTTCGGAGCGCGGGCATGAGCCGCCCTCCATGAACACGTGGTCGGGTAGCGGCCCCTCCGGGTCCTCGGGGAACGGGGCGTGCCCGGTCGAGCCCCTGCCGTCGAGCGAGGCGGTAAAGGTGTCGTAGACCACCCCGCTGGCCGCCCCGCGCTCGATGAGCATGGTCTTGCGCTTGCCCACGCCCTCGAGGTCGAATGGCACGGCCATGCCCCGGGGGTCCGCGCCGTCGTCGTATATGGTGACGTTCTCCCCCGTGATCTTCTCTCCGAGCCTTCCGCTCAAGAAGCTCGACCCCTCGTGGTAATTCTTCGCGCCGAACCCTATGTACGCGAGCCAGTGCAGGAGCTCGCATACGGCCGGCGGCTCCAGAAGCACCCTGTAGACCCCCGTGGCGAGGTCCCTTGGGGCCATGCCCTTGAGGCACGAGTCCGCGGATTCCTCCATGACATCGAGGATGTCTATCGAGGAGATGTCCTTTGATAACGCGCTACTGAACCCGGAGCTTCCTTCGCCGGTGCTTATCGAGCTTAGAAACGCCGAGGTATAGGGGTGGTACGCCTCCACGCCGTTGGTATTGAATACGGCGATCTCTCCCACGGACGTGGAAAGGATGCCGGAGTGGAGCACGCCTAAGGCCTCCCCCCTCTTAAAACCCTCGGATATGACGGAGACCTTCTCCGCGTCGTCCATCGAGGCGGTGGACACGAAATACGACCCGATATCGGCATAGACCGACGGCCCTGGGAGCAGGAGGGGGAATCCCTCCTCGCTTACGTGCTCCGCAATCCTCAAGGCCCTGTCGAGGCAGTGCACGAGCGCGGACCTCTCAAGGCTGTTCGTAGAGGCCACGCCTATCTTCCTGCCGAGTATGACCCTTATATACACGGCGCAGTCGGTCTTTACACCGCCCTGGTGGAAGGACGAGCCGGCAAAGCGCATAGAGCTCGTCCTCCCGCTCTCGATGACAACTTCGGTTGAATCGGCGGCGCGCAGGCGAATGATAGCCGAAGCCTCCTCAAATATCCTTTCTTTCAAGAGGATGCTACTCATCTCTGAATACCCCCACGTTCACCCCCCTGAAACGCGCCGGGGAGGCGCCGTGGCCGACGTTGGCGGTCTGCATGGGCTCACCCTTGCCGCAACTGTTCAACCCCCACATCCTCCACTCCCCTCGGTTGCAGACCCCATCGCATGAGGCCCAGAACTCGGGGGTTATCCCGTAGTAGACGGGGTTTTTGTACATCTCCCCGACCTTGCCGTTTTTAATCCTGTAGGCGGCCTCGGCGCCGAACTGGAAGTTGAGCCTCAAGTCGTCTATGGACCAGCTCCTGTTCGTTGACATGAGTATTCCGTCCCTGGTGTCCGCTATAAGGTCTTCGAGGCTCGGCTCACCCGGCTCGATGCAGATGTTGCTCATCCTGACAAGCGGCACGCCGCTCCACCCCTCGGCCCTCATTGAGCCGTTGCTCCCCTGCCCTATGACGGCTGAGCTCTCGCGCGAAGTGAGGTAGTCCATAAAGACCCCCTGCCTGACGATATCCACCCGGCGTCCCCGCACCCCCTCGTCGTCATATTTGTAGCTGCCCGCCCCGCCGTCGATGCCTGGGTCCGCGTATATGTTGACGTGCCTTGAGCCGTATCGGTAGACCCCCCTCTTATCGAGCGTGAGGAAACTGCCTCCGGCAAAGCCTGTCTCCGAGCCCAGTACCCTGTCAAGCTCCGAGGGGTGTCCGCACGACTCGTGTATCTGGAGCGCGAGCTGCGAGCCGTCGATGATTATATCCATTTTTCTTGAAGGGCATTCTCTGGCCTTGAGCAACTCCCGCGCCTCGCCGGTGACACTGCCGACGCTATCAGCCATCTTCAGCTCATCGAAGACCTCATACCCCCCTGTGACGAAGAGGCCGTGGTGGGCGTCCGGGTAGGACCTCCTCTGGGCGTCCTTGCCGTCCTCGGCTATGACGTGGTACCCGCCCCCGCTGGTGAGGATGGATTGCGTGATATGGGCCCCTTCAGTGCTCAGGAACTCCTTATCCTCCCTTGAAAACTCCATGAACGCCTCGCACACCGCTATATCCCTTACGCGCATGGCGCTATCCGTCAGACCGATGAGGAGCCCGATCTTCTCCTCCGGCGGGACGGTGAACGGGTCTATCCTGAAAGGGGTGGAGTAGCAGTCCACATGGGGTTCGCACCCGGAAAGCCTGACCCTGGACCTGTTGACGGAGGAGAACGCCGCGGCCATTGAGAGCGCCTGGTCGGCCGCCCTCAAGCCGTCCTTCTCGCTTACGGAGTTTGTGGAGGCGAACCCCCATGCCCCCCTGTATAGCACCCTTATCCCTATGCCGGCGGATGAACCGGTGGAAAAGCCCTCGATTGCCGCGTCCCTTACCTGGATCGATTCCGTCGTCGTGCGGACGCATCTCAAGTCCCCGTAATCCGCGCCCTTTTTCCTGAGATAATCTATGATGAAGCCCGATAGCCCCTTGAAGCTCCCCGCGGCTTTTCCGCTGGAATCTTCGACATGTAAGGAAGTATCCATATCCGATTCGCTCGCTTGACCCCGCAGCAAGCTGCGGGCTGGACGCTCGCTATGCATGTTCAACTCGTTCTCCTATCCGGATATCAGTACCGGCATCAGCCCGCCTTGCTGGGCCACGTTCACGACGTCGTGTCGGGATACCCTCCCGAGGATGCACGCGCCCTCAGCCGTTGCGGACAGTCCGTAGACTATCTTGTGGTTCTTGAATACCAGGCTCCCCTCCTCGAAGAGGGGGAACATGGACTCCTCAGGGGCTCCGAACAGCTGCAGGACCCAGCCGTCCATATCCTTCAGCGCGGCCTGTATGCGTGCCTCCCATTCGCCCTGCTCGGTCGCGTGCCCTATGGTGACGCCGTACCCGCCGTAGAGGCGGTTGGGTTTCAATACCAGGACGTCCTTGTTCCCGCGGGCGTATGGTATCAGGTCTATTGTGCCTCCCATCGGGCCCTCTGTCCTCAAATCCCTGAGCGTCCTTGTCCAGAGCAGATGCTTTTTAAAGAGGGCGGCGTCTTCGGGGGAGAAGTAGCGGTCGAACCTGCCTGACCCGAGCGCCTCCCACATGGACTTGTGGTCGAAGTCCCCGCTCAGGGAGGAGATCACGCGGTTATTGGCGAAGGCGAACCTGATGGCGGAGGTATCATCCCCCTCCTTCTCCATCTCGATGATGTCGGAGAGCTCGAAGTTCCTGTATACGACGTCTATCGGGGTGTCCTTGAAGTATAACTCCCCGTTCTTGACGTATAGCTCCCTGGGGTCGGCAAGGCGGGCTTGAGCGCCCTTTTTCCTCCAGTGCTCGACGATGTATGGGCCCTCGGTTATGCCTTCGCTGAGGGTCGTGTCCTCTGAATATACGATATTGAGGGTATGGCGGCCTATAGCCCTAACATGGGCGGCCATCTGCGAGTATAGCATGTCCCTCGCATCCGGATTTCTGTTGAGGAACTGCGTTGCGGGCATCTTCGCGTGGAGAAAGGGGAGGATGGTATCCATGAAGATGGAGGCCGCGACGGGGCTGTAATGTATGCCCCCGACGGCGCAGGAGTTGATCTCAAAGACCGAGATCCTGTCCTTCCAGTCGCTTTGCTTCATATGGAAGTGCGCGTCGAGCCTGCACCAGATCGGGCCGCTTATGGCATGGGCGTCCTTACCGACGCCCGTTATCCAGGCGAGCTCCTCCTCCTGAAGCGGCAGCAATTCCCTGAGGCCGCTATCCTTGAAGTACGCCTTGAATACCGCATCAACCCCCCTCTGTACGGCGTATGAGAGCCTCCGCAGATACGACGACTGCTCCTGCGTGAAGAACGCGGGCGCGAGCATCAGGCTCATGGTCTCTATCTTCCCGCCCTCGCGCTGGTAGGTAAAGCCCCTTTCAAGCGACTCCTTTGCGACAAGGCCGCACATCTGCCCGGCCTCCCCCGCGCTCAATCCGTCAAAGGCCTCAAGCGTGAGGTCCTGCAGCCTCTTGACCTCCAGGTAGTCCTTTTTCATGCTACCTCCCGCAACTATATGGTAATTCAGAGCTCTTCGGCCTGTCAAGGGAAAGCGCGCCAGGTAAGAAGAATGACCCCATCGGTAGAATTTTTCAGAGCATCCCTATATTTTAGCCCATAAAAACAAAAAAAGGGCCGGGTCTTGCAGACCCGGCCCTTGAGACCCGCCGAAGCCGCCTGGCAATGCCGGCGCCTTCGGATTATCGCCCTACCGGCCCTAATGCGGGCTGTTGCACGTCCTCCTGCTCGATATTAGCACGCAGGAGTTCTCCAGCAGGAAATAAATCCCCTCTGGCGTCCTGTCGCCCCTCTCTTGCGCCGCGCTCTCACCCCCGGAAACCGTGGAAAATTCCTTTTCGAATATGTCATCCAGAGTTACGACATCTTCAACTTCTATCTTACTGGCCATAGGAACCTCCTTTTCGATAATGCACGGCAGTTCAACCTATATAATATTATATCGGCAAAAGATTAAATTAACATTAGCATGAACCTTACTTTTTCTTAATATCCCGAAAAGACGCGGCCCGACCGGGCGTCAATAAAACCTCCAGGGACTTGAAACCCCATCTGTTTTCAGAACGCTAAAACCCTCAAGGGCTTATAAAATCCCTGGATTCCCTGTATCAAGCTACAGGGAATTTTCAAGCAAGTTACCTGCCTATTGAGATTCGCTCGCTTCCCCTGCTATCCAAGCCGCGCTTAATCCCCTCGCCATGCTTGTTAAAAATCATTTCTCCCCTTACCCCTTTCAATGCTATTGACAACTGTGTAGCAACTATCGTATTATTTTCGGATAATAAAAAACGGTCCTATCGTCTAGAGGCCTAGGACGTGGCCCTCTCAAGGCTAAAACACGGGTTCGAATCCCGTTAGGACCGCCATTTAAAAACTGCGTTAGAAACGAGGTTTTGAAATGACAGATGTCAGAAGTGATCTGGAAAGCCGTCTGAAGGATCTCGTAGACTTCCTTAAAAAATCCGCCGCCTCGTTTGACGGAGGCCACCCCGGGGAGGCGCGCCGTCTCGCGGCGGTTATCCAGATGATCGTCAATGATGAGGGCGGGGCCAAATCCCTCCTGAGCCAGATGGGGGTGAAAGACAGGCTCTTTTTCTACGACGAATCTCCGGATTACAACCCCAAGATCGGGTTGCCGATGAGCGGCCTTGCGATAGTGACTATCGGCAAATCGACCCACAGGTATGTCCCGAGGCTTGGAGGCAATCCGGCGCTTCAAAAGCAGTCGCCTTTCGACCTATGGTGGAACAAGAAGGTCTACGTCGACGAGTCTAAGAACATCGGCCTTTCGCGCCAGTCTATACTGCAAGGGGTGGCGAACTCCCCCGTTGGGTCTGCGGACCATAATCTTTCCGGGGCCTTCGCGGCCTTGACGGGCAATAAGACGCCTGACCGGGCAGTTGAGGCAGAGGAACTCAGCGAAACCGACTCCGAGATGATAGCCGTCATGTTCGCCAGCGTGCGCCAGATAACCCACGAGCTACTTATCTCTCTTAAGGCTCAACTCCCCGATCTTTTCTGATATATCTTTTATAACCGCGCCTGAAGACCAGTGGAGCGTATTTTCGACGTAGAATGACGCCGGGGATATGATGACCATCCCGCAGGAAGACAGCGGCCTCAAGAAATTCCTGAAAGACCTCCTTGGCTTCGTGAAGGACGCCTCGGAGTCGTACGACAACCTCTTCTACGGCGAGGCGCACAGGCTCGCGGTCTGCGTCAGGGCCATTGTCCAGGACACGGGGGTTTCCCCGTCCATTCTCCACCAGCTCCACGTCCAGAGGACGATATACTTCTATGACAACTGCCCTGAATACGACCCGCGGATAGGACTTCCGTTCAGCGGCCTGGCGCTCCCCGTCTTTAAAGGCGGCTCATCCAGGTACACCCCACGGCTCGGGCTGAATCCGGGCGTAAAGTTCAGGAAGGTCTCGTTCGACGAATGGTGGCACAAGCCTGTCATCGTCGACAGCGACAAGGGGGTGGACATTTCGCGCCAGGAGATAGTGATATCGGTATCGAACACCTACCACGGAGAGTTCGACCCGAGGCTGAACAAGGCGTACAACGAATTGATACTCAAAAACCGCCTCGACTGGGTGGATGAGATCGCCGCTGTCCCTGAGGAGCTCATCGAGATAGAGTTTGCCAGCGCCAGGCATATCGCGTTCGAGTTGATAAGGTCGCTCGAAGAACAGACCCCATATTATTTTTGAGCCCATCCGCCGGCCCTCTTGCAGCTCCCCTTCGGCGTCTTGCCCGCCATGTGAATAACCTCTTGATGTTTCTTTCGGTATGATTAAGCGCGGCTTGCCGAAAAACCGCGGATAATTCGGATGTTTTTAGTCCAATACAAAATAACTAAAGGAATCCCGATAGTTGCCGAAATAAATATTAAGGAACCTCTGATTAATTCCTTGGTTCGTCATTGCGAGCGAAGCGAAGCAATCTCATCTTTTGATAAATCAATAACTTGGAGATTGCTTCGTCGCGTGCGCTCCTCGCAATGACATCGAAAAAAGAATTAATCAGAGATTCCTTAGAAAAAAGAATTAATCAGAGATTCCTTAATATGCTTTCGTCGTCATTTTAAACTATAGGAGGGGTATAGATCATGGCTCTTGAGTGGAACGACCGTTTTGCCGTAGGAGTGGATGAGATAGACAACCAGCACAAGGAGCTGTTTAAAAGGGTCAACTCCCTGACGGATGCGATGATGCACAAAAGGGGCAAGGACGAGATAGCAGGCGTATTCAAATTCCTTGAGAACTACGTGATAGCCCACTTCGGCATGGAAGAGCGCTGCATGGCCCGGTACAACTACCATGACGAGGCCGCCCACAAGGTACAGCACAATGAATTCATAAAGGCGTTCAACGAGTTGAAGAAGCGCTACGATGAGGTCGGGGCAAGCTCTGACGTGGTCGTCATGACCAACAGCAAGCTCGGCGGATGGCTCAGGACCCACATACCTGTAACGGATAAGGCCCTCGGCACGTTCATACTGTCGCTGAAAGCGGAGATCGGCAGACTGGCTGTTTAACGCGGCCTGCGATCGAAAAAACATTAATGCCGAAAGGCCGGCTTGAACATGCCGGCCTTTTTTCTTTGTTGCCGCGGGAAGCTTCCCTTGACTTGGCCGTTCAGGTCTCTTAATATGGAGGCTGCCTGTGGATGCCTTCGCCGGTCAAACGGGTGCTCCCATGTCCGAAGAAAAAATCTCTACCGTCGGGGAGGCCCTCTCATGGGGCGTTGAGCGCCTCTCGAAGCACTCCATCCCCGACCCAGCCAACGAGGCCGAGTACCTCCTGACCCATCTCCTCAATTGCAAGAGGCACGAGCTTTTCTTGAACTCCGCGCGTCCGCTCACCCCTGAAGAGTCGCTGAGGTTCAGGGGGTATATACATAGGAGGTCAAGGAGGGAGCCCGCGCAGTATATCACGGGAGAGGTCGAGTTCAGGGGCCTTAAGTTGAAGGTCACGCACGCGACGTTGATACCGAGGCCTGAGACCGAGCTTGTCGTGGATGAGGCTCTGAAGGCGGCCTTTGCTCATGGGCTGGACAAGAAAAATGCCACGATAATTGATCTGTGCGCCGGGAGCGGCTGCATGGCGGTGGCCGCGGCAAAGGAGTTGCCGCGGGCGGTGGTCTATGCGACCGATATCTCCAACGAGGCCCTCACCGTGGCGGAGGGGAACGCCTTGAGAAACGGCGTGGGCGGAAGGGTCAGGTTCCTCAAGGGGGACCTCTTCTCCCCTTTCATGGAGGCCGGCATGGAAGTCATGGCCGACATCATCCTCTCAAACCCGCCGTATGTGGCGAAGGCCGACTTCGAAAACCTCGCCCCCGAGGTAAAGGACCATGAGCCGGCGGACGCCCTCTACGGAGGGGTCGACGGGCTCAACTTCTACAGGAGGATAATCAAGGGGGCCCCGGACTATCTCCTGCCCGGAGGGTTTCTCATAATGGAGATCGGGTGGGGCCAATCGGCAAAGGTAAAGGGCCTGGCCGAAGAGAACGGCTCTTACCTCGATATAGAGATAAAGAAGGACTACTCGGGTATAGACAGGATATTCGTGGCAAGACGCCGCTGAGCCTGCAAGAGATATGGTTATCCTGCCTCCACGCTCCATCCCTCCGTCTTGTCTCACCCCCATCTAACAGCGCCTGAAACTCACCCTCATACGGATTACCGTCAACACGCCCGTCGCCGACATTCGGATATATCGTCCCAGTCGCGGAATACCCCCGTCTTAAGGCGGAGATTTCTTTTTATCTCTTGATACGCCGCCATAACAGGACTAACATCATCCAAAATATCCTTAACTTCAAATCTTGTAACCTGAGTTACATAACGCGAAAGGCATACATAATATATTTCAGTAAAACCTCCGGGGACGCGCCGCGGCGACGGACTCAATAAGCCACCCGGGAGCAGGCTCCGGGGTGGCCGAAGGAAATATTAAAAATCCCTTCAGAGGGCATGAACATGCATAGCGAGCGCATTCCCCGCTAGCCAAGCTGCGGGGTCAAGCGAGCGAATAGAAATATATACTCCCGTATATGTCGAAGATTCCCCGCGGCTTGCCGCGGGGAATCTTCAACGCAGGAGGCTTCAGATGAGCGGCACCGCAACCCCTGTCTCAGCCGGACGGAACAACGGCGTAGAGACGGTCAAACATGAGAACGCCATGAAAAGGACCGAGGCAAAGGGCGGGCCGGGCCTGGAGTGGGTCATGGCGCTGACGGTTATCCTGCTCATCGCGGCCGGGGCCTACGAGAGCCTCACGGAGACGCACGCGCCGGAGAAGAGCGTCCTGAGTGTATTGCAGGCGTACGGCTACCTCAAGACATACCAGGCGGCCTATGAGCCGGGCAAGGGCATATGGCGGGCCCTCGGTTGGACCGGTTCGGCAATGATGGTATTGATGATGCTCTACAGCCTGCGGAAGAGGCTCTCCTTCATGAGGTCGTTCGGCTCGATGCGCCTCTGGCTCTCGGCGCATATGTTCCTCGGCATAATCGGCCCTGTCCTCGTTACGTTCCATACCACGTTCAAGCTCCACGGGATAATCGCCACGAGCTTCTGGTGCATGATAGTGACGGCGGTCTTCGGGATACTGGGGAGGTATATCTATGTGCAGATACCGAGGGGGATATCAGGGGCCGAGCTCGGCGTCAAGGAGATCGACGCGGCGATAGCGAATATCGACATGGAATACGGCAGGTATCTCGGCAAGGAAAACCAGACGAGGCTTCTCAACGAGATATCCCTGGCGCAGGACGAGGACAAGGGCAAGAGCATCCCCTGGGCGCTCCTCCTCATGATCAGGAACGACATATCCAACATCGTCATGATAAGGCGTCTCAAGACGGCCCTTAAGACCCGCTTCAACCTCGCGTCAAACGAGAGGAGGAGGCTTGTCTATCTTTTGAAGACCAGGGCCTCGCTCATAAGGCGCAAAAACCTGCTCTCCACCTCTCACAGGATGCTCCACTACTGGCATGTATTCCACATCCCGCTGGCCGGGGTGATGTTCCTGATAATGTTCCTCCACGTCATCGTTTATTACGTCTTCAGGACGCGAATTTAGGGGCGCACGGCAGACACTTTCCAGAGGATATTACGCCTTGATGCGGGGAGCCGCTTTTTCCATGAAATACGCCAATAGTTTTTTTGCCATCGCCATTGTCCTTATCATGCAGACCGCGGCATGGGCCGCGGACGATATCGGCTCGCTCATCAGTCCCGGCGAGCTCGCGAGCGCACATTCAAAATACGAAGGGATAAGGAACTGCACCCGGTGCCACAGGCTGCGCGGCGGCGTACCTGACAACAATTGCCTCGATTGCCATGAAAAGCTCGCGAAGCAGATAGCGGAGAAACGCGGCGTACATTCCAAATATACCGACCCCTGCTTCAAATGCCACACCGACCACAAGGGCAGGGACTTCAAGATAATCTCCTTCGACAAAGACAAATTCGACCATGGCCGCACGGATTACCCGCTGAAGGACAGGCACGCCAAGGTCGACTGCGCCAAGTGCCATAAAAAAACCGGGGTATACGGCGGGCTCTCAACGGAGTGCGTCTCCTGCCATACGGACGCGCACAAAAAACAGCTCAGTGAGGACTGCGGCAGCTGCCACAGCATCGTGGGCTGGAAGGATATCGGGAAGTTCAACCACAACATCGGGTCGGCCTACGCGCTCACAGGCAGTCATACCGACGTCAAATGCATAAAGTGCCATTCCCAGGGCCGCTACAAACCGCTTGCCTACAAGAGCTGCAAGGACTGCCACAACGACGTGCACAAGGGCCAGTTCAAGGACAGGACCTGCGAGTCCTGCCACAGCGTGAACGGCTGGAAGACCACCGCCTTCGACCACAACTCACCCGGGTATAAGGGGTATAAGCTCGAAGGCAAGCACCTTAAAACCCCGTGCGACAAGTGCCACCCCCAGGGCCGCTACAAGCCGCTTGCCTACAAGAGCTGCAAGGACTGCCACAACGACGTGCACAAGGGCCAGTTCAAGGACAGGACCTGCGAGTCCTGCCACAGCGTGAACGGCTGGAAGGGACTGCCACAACGACGTGCACAAGGGCCAGTTCAAGGACAGGACCTGCGAGGGCTGCCACAGCGTGAACGGCTGGAAGACCACCGCCTTCGACCACAACTCACCGGAGTACAAGGGGTACAGGCTCGAAGGCAAGCACCTGAAGACCCAATGCGAGAAGTGCCACCAGCAGGGCAAGTACAGGCCCATCGAGGCGGCCTGCAAGGGCTGCCATGCAAAGGACGACACGCACAAGAACGAGCTTGGTGCGCTGTGCGACAAATGCCATACGGCCAATGACTGGAAGAAGACCACGCTCAGGCACAACACCCAGACGCGATTCCCGCTCATAGGCAAACATACGGACACGCCATGTGAGAAGTGCCACATAAACAAGAGGTACAAATCCAGGGACGAGAAGTGCGCCGACTGCCACAAGGACGTCCACAAGGGCAAGTTCAAGGAGGAGTGCGGTTCCTGCCACACCCAGGTCGACTGGGCGCCGAGGAGGTTTGACCACAGGAAGATGACGGGGTACGCCCTGGGCGGCGTGCACAACGACATACTCTGCGCCAACTGCCATACCGCAAAGGACGATTACAGGAAGGTAAACCGCTATTGCGGCCAGTGCCACGTCGACCCGCATATGAACCAGTTCGGCATGATGGATTGCGAAAAGTGCCATGGACAGAGCTCATGGAACCCCGTAGCGTTCAGGCACAGCGGCACCGGTTTTCCCCTTACCGGGCAGCACCGCGCGGCCGAATGCTCAAGCTGCCACAAGAACCGCATATACAGGAATACCCTTGCGATATGCTACAACTGCCACGCCCAGCAATACGCGTCCGCGCCGAACCACCTGGCGAGGTCGTACAACAGGGATTGCACGCAGTGCCATGATACGTTCTTCAACTCATGGAACTTCAGCCACCGTTCCATAAACTCCGGCTGCTCCACATGCCACTTGAGCAGCAGGCCGTCCTCGCACACGGCCAACCCGACCATGTACCCGGCCACCTGCGAGAGCTGCCACACCTCGACCGCGACGTGGAGCTCGCGCAGGCACATCACGGCGTCATCGGGCTGCTCCACCTGCCACTTGAACAGCAGGCCGTCGTCGCACACGGCCAATCCGACGATGTACCCGACCACCTGCGAGAGCTGCCACACCTCTACCGCGACGTGGAGCTCGCACAGTCACACAACGGCGTCATCGGGCTGCGCTACCTGCCACTTGAACAGCAGGCCGTCGTCGCACACGGCCGACAGCGTGAAATACCCGATAACATGCGAGTTATGCCATAATTCCACGGCCACATGGACTTCTCACCAGCATACGTCCACGTCGGGCTGCTCCACCTGCCACATAAACGCCAGGCCCTCGTCTCACACCGCCAACCCGACCAGGTACACCACCACGTGCGAGACCTGCCATAAATACCCCACGTGGACGTTCTCTCACTCAACGGTCTCCACCGCGTGCTCCACCTGCCATTTAACGGACGCGCCGGCGGCGCACCTGACCTACAGCGCATACTTCGGCACGAGTTGCCAGAACTGCCATACGTACCCGGCATGGACGACGGCGACCATAAACCATTCCTCCTTCACCACGTTCCCCACGAACCACAAGGGGTACTCCAAGTGCTCGGACTGCCATCCCACGCAGCAGTACAACAACGGCTACTGTATAGAGTGCCATACCGCGCGCGGCGCCAAGGTGCACAACACGACCTCGAACTCCTCGTGCCTGGCCTGTCATCCGACCGGCACGGCAAAAAGACTGAGATGAAGAACGGATTGTTGACGCGTTCGATACGCGCAGTCATTTTCCTCTTTGCGTTCTCCGCCGCGGACGCGCTCTGCTTCGAGCAGCACGGCATGGTGACCGTGGAGGACTACTACGCCAATGACTCAGGGACCGCGTACGACGTGAACCTGCTGACGACGAGGGTGCGCCTCGACCTCACCAAGCTCAACGAGTCGGGGACCCTCTCGTTCCACTTCGACGGCAGGGAGAGGACCAGGCTCAGCTCCAGCGACTACAGCAGCTCCATACCCGCCACCCGCATAGAAACGCTCGACCTTGAATACTCCGGCCAGTCCGTATGGTTTTCCACCGGGAGGCTCCGGCCAAAGGAGTTCCCGATGGAGCGCGTGGACGGAGTTGACTTCGGGGTGCGCGCCTCGAATTACGGGCTCGGGGTCTTTGCCGGGATAAGGCCGAACCCGTACTCCGACTCCCTGAACGCCTCGTTCACCGCCGCCGGGACGTACGTCTATTACCGCAGGGACACCCTTACCGCCAACCTCGCCTTTGCCCACGACGCCTATGAAGGCGCCACGGACAGGGAATACATCTACAGCCAGGTCACGTACTTCCCGGCAAGCGGGGTCATGTTCCTCGGCATGCTCACGGCCGATATCGACCAGATCGAGAGCGGGGTGAACATCACCAACGGGATATTCGAGCTCTCCTACAGGCCCGACGGCAGGAAAGGGATAGCCGCGGGCTTCAACAGGTTCAGGGCCACAAGGTACTACAGGTCCCTCAACTACGACTTCGTCGACAGCGGCCAGAAGTCGTTCTATATAAGCGGGAATTACAGGCTGCTTGAGAGGCTCAACCTCTACGGCAGGGTGGAGAGGCAGGCAAGGGATTATCCGTCCCTGACCGGGGAGTTCAAGCACGCATACGTCTATACGGCGGGGGGGAACGCGGACAACCTCGGCTCTTCGGGGATCAACATGGATATAAGCTGGACGCTCAACGACAGCTTCGATTCAAGGCATAACTACTACAAGGTCGACTTCAGCCGCATGAGCTATGAGGTCCTCCAGCTCAACGTCACCGGGACCTACAGGCAGAACCAGTACGGGTACATCAACAGCGACAACGTCTGGAGCCTCGGCGCTTCCGGGATGCTATTTATCGGCAAGAAGTGGACCGTCTACCTGTCGCTCGACCATGAGGATGGGCGCGAATACACCTCCAACTACGTCCTATCCAGGCTGAGCTTCAAGTTTTAGCCGGGAGGCTCGGCCAAAGGCGCTCCGCCATGGAGGCGCTTCATGCCTTCCCGTATTTCCTCTCTATCCGGATGCCGATGGACTTGAGAAATTCGTTCGGGAGTTCCCCTCCGGCGAAGATGTAGACGAAGTCGTTGTCAAGGTCCACGGCCCCCTGCGGCGCGGCAAGCCTCACCTTCTTATCGAGTATCTCCGTGACGTTGGAATTGTATATGACCTTTACGGAGCCGTTGGCGACGGCCCCGTCAAGGCGCGCCCTGTTCGCCGGCTTTATCCTTGCGAACGCCTCACCCCTGTACGAAAGCGTTACGCGGTTGCCGTTGCCGGACAGGGCGATTGCGGCCTCCACGGCGCTGTCCCCTCCCCCTACGACGAGGATATGTTCGTTTGAGTGCTGATCCGGGTCGAGGAGCCTGTACGCCACCTTTGGGAGGTCTTCGCCCGGCACCCCGAGCTTGCGCGGGGTGCCTCGCCTGCCGACGGCCAATACCACGCACCTGGACATGTATTGCCCGGCCGAGGTGGTGACGCTCAGAGCCCCGTCGGCCTGGCTTATGCCGGTCAGCTTCTCGCCCGTCCTTATCTTTAGATCGGTCTTCTTCACGATGTCCATCCAGAGGTCGAGGAGCGCCTCCTTGCTCGTCTCCTTTAGCTTCACCTTCCCGTACATGGGGATATCTACCGGAGAGGTCATCACTATCTTGCGGCGCGGGTACTGGAGCACAGTGCCGCCGATGTCGTTCTGCTCGATAGTGAGGAAATTAAGCCCGTGCTCGATCGCGGCAAGGGACGCCCCGAGGCCGGCCGGGCCTGCGCCGGCTATCACGACGTCATAGGCCTGCCTGTCCCTGCGCCCCTCCTTTATACGCTCCGCGATGTATTCGACGGCCTCAACGCCCTGCGTTATGGCGTTTTTTATAAGGCCCATGCCGCCGAGCTCGCCCACGATAAATACGCCTTTTACGTTCGTCTCGAACTCCGGGGTCAGGAACGGGATGTCCACCCCCCTCGTCTCGGTGCCGAAGACCAGCGTTATGGCGCCCACCGGGCAGGCCGCGGCGCACGCGCCGTGTCCGATGCACTGCGAGGCGTTGATAAGCCTGCCCTTGCCGCCGGAGAGGCCCAGGATGTCCTTTTCAGGGCAGGCCTTCACGCACGCGCCGCTGCCGATGCATTTGGCGGGGTCGATGTACGGATGTACCGAGAACGGTTCGTGGCTACCTGTCTCCTTCGCCTTTACTATCTTTTTCTCCACCCTGCCGGACCTGCGCTGGTTGATAAGCAGATATATCAGGACGGCCGCCACCGGCATCAGGATGGATATCAAGAGTGTCAGAATGACCTCACCCCCGTCTCTTTGCCTTGTACGCCTTGAGCGGGTGTCAACGCATCAGCATCGAGGTTCTTAAGCCGCGCTTAATCTTCGACATCTAAGGAAGTATCTATTTCTATCCGCTCGCTTGACCCCAGCCCCAAGCTGCGGGGAATGCGCTCGCCATGCATATTCATGGCTTGCAAAACTTGCTAATGGGGATTATTCCAGAAGGAACCGCTAAAATAATTATATGACACAGTATGATACAAAATACCAGTAACATAAATCACATATCGTCCGTAGATGCTTGCGGGCGGGTCCCCTGCGGCTCGGGTTAAGGGATATGGCTGGTAGACGGGGATGAGGGGCCTGGGGAGGTTTTCAACCTCCCCAGGCGTCTTGCGGGCGTAAGAGGGGATGATATTCTTTAAATAAAAGGCAGGGTACCTTCAGACTGGCGGCGGTTGTTCCGTTATTGCCGCGGTTTTTGGGAGGGAACGAACCGGAATAGACCCTCTCCGGCTTAAAACTCCAGGGTTTTCGGAATGTTAAAGCAAGGCCTCCATATATAATATAAGCATTTAGAGCATAACGTTCTAAGATATTTAGCATTATACAGCCCCAACATTAAAATATGATTATAAAATATCACAAATAGAACTAAATGTCAAATATTTGATGCGCTAAAATAGAAATTTTTTGATTTTTTTAAAAAAAATCTCAAGACTTACGATGATAAGCCCCGCTCAGGGCTTTAAACACCGGGGGAATCCGCTTTCTTCCCACGCTGAAAACTGCGCTCAATTATAGGGGTTGATCTTTGGTATGGGAGGGTAAGTTACAGAAGTTACAAATAGAGGGATGTCTCTTCTTAAAAATATGGTTACAGTTCCGGGGTGAGTACCTCGGTTACCGATGTGATGCGGTCTTTAAGCGGGCCTTCCCTGGACCTCTTGCCGAGTTCAAGACTCGATACCACAACCCTGTTCAAGGACTTGAATCTCTTCCCGTCCCAATAGCCAGATACCTGGTGTATCACATATTGTCTGCCTGACAGAGACCCGATATGGAGCATGACGTGCCTTTTGAGCGTAACGAGCGTTATCCCCGGGGTTGCCGTCTTCAATGCGGCTACCAGAACCCCCTTCGAATGCGCACCGTCAAGCCGCGCCATGACGTTGCCGGAGTCGCCCTGGTCTCTTGAATTCCTCGGCAGCTTTATCCCGAAAGGCAGAAATACGTCCTTTATGAACTCCGAGCAGTCGCGCCTGCCGCCCTTGCCTCCCCAGCCATACCCCTCCCCTATCATCCTGAACGCCTGCCTGATGACGTTACCCCTGGTATACGGCAGATATCCGGGATGGACGGAGCCGCGCCTCCTTATATATGCCTCTGTCCAGACCAGTTCCCCCTTAGGCCCCCTCTGAGGGAAGCGTACGGCCCAGGGACCGACGCTTTCTTCTCCGTTACCCCCGCTCAGATAGAGGACGGTGCCCATATCGACCGTCCCGACCGGGGTCTTAAGCGCCCTGTCTCCATAGACCCTGACAAGGCTTCCTGTAACCGTCAGGAACGGTTCCCTGGAGGGGGGCGTTACGTCCTCTCTGGTCCCGAATGCCACCTTATCGATCCTTATCCAGCCCCTTACCGTGGGCGTCTGAAAAAAGCCCCACCTCTTGTCGACGCTTGTATGGAGGAGCGCCACCGGCTCGGTAGGGAAGACTGAAGAATACTGGAGCGTGTCAAACCCGCTTCTTCCGGGCCTTTTGAGGACAGCCTCATCCGTTGGGAGCGCCCTCACGTCGGCCTCGGCCGCCACAACGCCGAACCTGACCCGGTTATATTCCTCCACCCCATCGAGGTCCAGATTTACGGCAAGCCCCTCAAAAAAACGTTCTTTTATCCTGCGGCCTTTGGAGTCGTACCTTTTAACGGCAATATCCACGGGGACGGTGTCGTAGAGAAGCCAGCCGCGAAGCTCATCGCCGGAAACGCCTTCCGGCATGCGCCAGACTTCCGCCATCTGGCCGCTCTTTTTGAGCGTATCCCTGTTGAGCTCTTCTATCTCCTGACGGGAAAGGAGCACTCTGTCCGGAGACTCAAGCCTTGATATCCAGTATGAAGCGCCCTCCATATTATGGTTGGAACGCGCAGCGGAAAGCGAGGGGTAGATGACGATAAGAAGGAGTACGAGCGGGGCTGAAACTGCTGTATATAATGTCCTCATTGGAAAACCCTGGCAACGGCCCGACTTGACCATTATTTATCATTATACCGCTTTATCAACGGTCTTGCAACCTGAATCGACGTTAGGGGCGGGCCCAGCGGCCCTAACGGTTGCGGGAAAACTCAAAAATACATTCAGGCTGCTCAAAAAGCTCCCGACCCACGCCACTTGGCGTGGGTGCCCCGAAGGAGTCGAGAAAGTGAGGCAGGGCTCCCATTGCGTCTTTACAATTGCAATGGGAAGGCGTACTTGTCTCGTACGCCGCAGTGACGAACGACGATGACGACACCGCAGATGGGGCTTTTTCAGCAGCCTGAATCATCTTGCCGGAAGAACGGCCATGGCGCGCGGGTTTCTCCAGAACTCTATCCTGTCGACCTCCTTTAAAGAACCTGTGTCGATAACCGAGATGGACCCGTCCGTGGCCCCGCCGCTGTGATTGTTCACGAACAGGTACTTGCCGTCCGGCGAAAGCGCCGATGAGGTCGGTTCCGTCCCTATGGGTATCTCCTTAATCAAGGCCCTTTTCTCAAGGTCCATGACCGAGAGGGTATTGGACAGGGCGTTGGTGACGTAGGCGCGCCCGCCGTCATGCGAAAGGGTGATGTAGTTGGGTGTATTGCCCGCGGGGATGCTCCCCACGATTTCGCCGGAGGCGATATCCAGGACCGAGACCCTATCGCGGTTGGTGCACAGATACGCGAAGCGGCTTTTGCGGGGCATCATTATGGCCATCGCGCCGCGCGCATGGATGATGCGCACCCGCTCCATTTTTTCAAGGTCTATGACGGATATCTCATCGTCGTATATCGAGGTGATGTACGCGTAAGCGCTGTCATCGGTTATGGCCACCCCGGATGCCCCGCGGCCCTCGGCCGGGCTTCCGACTACGACGTTCGTGGAAGGGTCTATAACGGTAGACTTTTCATCCTGGTTGTTGGCGACCACCAGGTACCTTCCGTCGGGGGTGAAATTCATGAAATTGGGATGGACCCCGGTCTTTATCCTCGCGGTGACTTTGCCTGATTTCACGTCAATGACCGCTATCTCGTCGAGCCCGCGGTTGCTCACGTACAGGCGCAACTTGTCAGGGGACGGGATGACCTCGGCGGGGTTCGAGCCGAAGCCCATCACTATCCTGCCCACCTCCTTATGCGTGGCGCTGTCGAGGATGGTGACGTCGCCGTCAGAGAACCGGGCCACGTAGAGGTGATATCCCGCAGGGCCGGCCGCAAGGGCCGGGGCCCGCAGGAGGCAGAGGAGCGCCATGACGGCGTAAAAGGCAAGATTGGTGAAAATGGTTCTCAATTGTCGTTGCATGTGTCGGTTGTCCCGTTGGTGATGGCATGGGTGCAGTTGTAGGTGTAGATCATGCTCACCCCGTGGCAGTAGAGGTTGCAATTCATGTTCCCTCCCGAGTAGAACCACGCGGGCTTTGCGTAGCCGTTCGCTGTGACCACGTTCGGGGCGAAGTTTATCAGGTGCGAGTCCCCGTCCGGGGGCTGACTGCCCCCGCCGATATAGTCGGTGTTGGTGGCCTGTACGTTGCTGTGGACGTTATAATGGCAGACCATGCAGGCCTCGTATGTCTGCGCCCACATCATGCCGCCCCCAACGCCGTTTAAATGAAAGGCGTGGAGGTTGCTCGGCCCCATCCCCATACCACCGCCATTGAAAAAGTTCGTGTTGTCGTTGTTGCCGTAGAAGGTGTTCCAGTCGTGGCAGTTGAAGCAGAGCTTGAACCTGTTCTGGAACTCGGTAGTGCTCGAAGGCGCGTTAAACGACCTGCTCGTGGTAGGCAGAGTGCCGGTGAAGTAGTAGTCCCTCAATATGGACCTGTCGCCGTTGTCCGAGACCCCGGAATAAAAGGTCAACGCGGGGGTCGCTATCTGAGAACCGTGCGGGCCGACGGGGCTCGTCCCCGTGTAATTCGACGACACGTCGGTCGTCCTCAGGTTCGACTCGGTAATCGGGCCGCTCACACCGCCCGCGGCGTTGTTATTGTGGCAGTCCGTGCACATGATCGTAAGGTTCTGCAATGAGGTCTTGGCAACAGCCGCGCTCGAACAGTTCAGCCCGAAGGCCGCCTGCAGCTGCATGCAGATCGCAAGAGTCGTGTTCTTCCCCGGGGAGGCAACGGGGTGGTACGCGCTGTTGAACGCCTGCGGCGGGCCGTAAGTCGCGTCAGTGCCGTTCGGGTCGAACTCCAGCCTCTTGTTGCTCCTGCCGTCCGGACGGCTCGTCGTCTGCGTGGGATAGACGTTGCCGTTGAAGACCTGGTTCCACGTGTTGCCGTGGCACCTGAAGCAGACCTCGTATATATACGGTTGCCTGTCCCCGGTCGCCGGGTTGCGGGCTGTCCCGCCTATATCCACGTACCTCATCCCCTTGACCCTGCCCCCGTCACCGTCGCCCTTGACCCCGGTCGGGGCCTTCACCGCATGCGGGTTGTGGCAGTCGTAACACTCCACGTGCTTCACCGTCACCTCGGTGTTCTCAGAGGCCGTGTGCCTGCCCGCGAGCGTCGTGTCATTCACCGGGTGGCCGCTCCCCCCGGAAAGAGTCCTCTTGTTTATCTCGGTCTTGATGTCCCTCGTGGACGGCCCGTTGCTGTCGTGGCAGTTGAAGCACAGAGCCTCCTCCCACGCTATCAACTGCCGCGGGATGACGTAGTCTACGCTCACACCTACGTTGTTCGCGGAAAGGTGCATGTTCGTAGGCGTGGTCGGCACCGCGCTCGTATCAAACTCCTGACCGGGCGTCTCCTTTATCCCGTGAGGGGTGTGGCAGTTCAGGCAACTGCCCAGGTTGCCCGCGGGCAGCCCGGAGCGGTCCTTCCTCGGCCCGATGTTTACAGGGTCGCAGGTAGTGCCGGGCCAGTACAAACTGCCCGCTGGAGGGCTATAGTGGCTCGATGCCTGGAAAACGGTCTTGCCCTGGTAAAATCCCCAGTACCCGTAGCCCGCAGGCTTGCCGTTGAGCGTCATGCTCTCGTGGCAGTACCAGCAGAGGTTGGCGTAGTTCGTCGTGGTGCCGTACTCCTTCATCAGAAGGTACGGGTCGGGCCCGGCGTCAGCCCCGCTGTTAGGCGGCGCCTCGCTCCCCCCGAAGCTCGCGTGCGGCTCGTGGCACTGCGTGCACTCCCCGCCCTTGTACTTGCCCGCCTCAGTGTTCAGGTTGTGGTAGTAGCTCCCGTAATCCGGGTTCACGGACCTGTCAACACCGGGGCCGTTCCCGGCGTCGTATGGGGTAACCCCGTCGGTAGTGCCACCGCCATGCTTGACGTTAGGGAAGGCGTTGCCAGTGGCAAAGGCGTTCCTTATAGACCTTGAAAATAAACCCAAGCCGGCCAGAACAATGGTCGTGGCGAGTATGATTGACTTTGTCTTGTTGTCCATCGGTGGGTTATTTTTTATCATACAACATACATGCTGTCAATCCATTGTAACAGAATGCGGAAAAAATCCGTGCATGGATTGCCTGGCAGGTTGTTTTTTCCCTCAACATGCTAAAACATATGATAATATTATGAGGCGATGGACAGAAACGGTTCATACCAGCTTGCCGGAAAAAGGTATCTTCGCGAAGATACTCTATTCTTACGGGCTGGACCCAGTAACGCTTCTGGCGCTCAGGTTCATGATAGCCATGCCGCTCTTCTGGGCGGCGCTCATATACTTTCCATCCGAGAGGGTCTGCCTGAGGGACTTCATAACCCTGGTCTTGAGCGGCGTGATAGGGTTTTACGCGGCGGCGCTTGCGGATTTTTACGGGCTGCTCTACATAGACGCTTCGCTTGAGAGGATAATACTCTACACGTACCCGGCCCTGGTGGTGGTCCTTGCCGCAGTCTTTTTCAAGGAGAGCCTCGGCAAAAGTAAGATAATATCGATCGCTCTCACTTACGCGGGGCTCGCCCTGGCCCTGAACATGCATAGCGAGCGCATTCCCCTCAGCTTGCTGCGGGGTCAAGCGAGCGAATAGAAATAAATACTTCCTTATATGTCGAAGATTCCCCGCGGCTTGCCGCGGGGAGCTTCAACGTCTTTAGCGGCGGGCTGAGGGCGAACATGACGCGGGGCCGTCTTATCCATCCCGTTCACATCCCTGGCCGGCCTCGAAAACAAATCTGGCGAATTCCTTGTCCGTGCCGCCTATGTGGCGCGCGAACCACTCAGTAATCCTCCTCTGAAAATCCGCTACCGGCGCGGTGGAGGCCGAAACCTTGAGGTCGGACTTGAGCCTGCTGATATCCTCCATAAAGTCGGCATGCTCCCTGATATGCACGCCTGCGCCGGGGAATTTATACTTTTTCATCCTCCTCGAGGAATTTCAAGAGCCTGCCGGGTTCTTCCCCGCACGCCCCGCGGCCCATTGCGTCAAGGAAGCCGTTTACCCTTTTCAATAGCTCCCTGTGCTGCCTGTCCTGCCAATCAAGCCCGCTCTCGAATTTTTCACTCCATTCTATGGACATCCCGGAACTCCTGCGCCGAACATCGGCTGCTGAAAAAGCCCCATCTGCGGTGTCGTCATCGTCGCTCGTCACTACGGCGTACAGAAAAAGTACACCTCGTTCCTCACTCCTCGACTCCTTGCATCTGAAGCTTTTTGAGCAGCCTGAATGAGCACTCCCAGGCTTTAAAAACCACGGTGGTTTCAGAACGTCAAAAAATGGAGTTTTTCATATTAACTGCGAAGACAACCGTCGAGACCCCCTTGCGGCAACAGGCGCTGGACGCGCCAAAGCCCTGACGCGATTTTCCCCCTTTGCTTAAGGGGGAATCCAGAAGCGTCCGCGCCGCTCCCTCATCGTGTGGCGAGATCATCAAACAGAGTGGAACCGCGGGCAGTTTAACGTCATGCCCGGGACAGCGTAGGGCACCCCTCGCTACAGTGCGCCACCCTTCTCAACATGAACCTCTTCATCAACCATCACCCCTTTCCTGCTTTCTTTAGGAATGAACCTGCCCCAAGCTCAGGGGTATAAACCCTCCTGAAGCCTTATTAATATTTTATCATATTTTCCGCCGCCGTGGAGAACAAAATCGCACTCAGGACACTCCGCGGTGTGTGTATCGAAACACCGTCTTATCTTAGCGGGGGTCTTTCATGGGGCGGCGCATCAAAAACCTATGCGGGCAGGAACCTGCTGTCGATCCATCGCCTTAAAAGCTTCCAGGGCTTGGATTTGACCTTGCCGTAGACCCAGCCGTAAAACTCGGCGCTGGTCTCTTCCCCGCGTATGACGTTGTAGAACCTGCGCATTATCTCCGGGTCTTTCTCGATGATGCTGTACCAGAGCCTCTGATGGTTATAGACGAGGCCGCTCAACTTTTCGGCGGCCTTGAACTCTGGGTATATTTCCTTCTCAAGCCACGCCTGGTAAGGGGCGAGATCGGCCGAGCCCGACCTCCAGCGCTCTATTATCACGTCCGCCGCGGCGTGCGCGGTCCGTATGGCGTAATATATGCCCTCGCCTAAAAACGGGTCGACGAGGTGGCCGGTATCCCCCGTGAGCAGGACCCTGCCTTTAACCGACGGACCCGCGCCGTCATAGAACGTCGGCACCGTCCAGCCTAACCTGCGCTCCGCTTTAAGGCCCTCGAGCGCGAAGTGGCTCGATGCGAAGTCGTTGAATGTCTCTTTTATCCTTCCGCCGTTCTTTTCGGCGTCCCCCGCTATGCCGACGGACAGGAACCTCTCCTTTGGGAATATCCAGCCGTAGCCGTATGGGACGCTGCCGAAGTCTATGAAGAGCCTGCCGGTGAAATCCCTCTTGCCGCGGTCGTAAGGCACTTCAGCCGTGATGGATACGGCCGCCTTCTTAGGGTCGAGCTTGAAGTACTCCCTGCCCGTGAACCCGGAAGCCCCGTCCGCGCCGACTAAAAAAGAGCCGGTGTAGCTCTCGCCGTCCGCGCCCGTAACCGTCACGGAGCCGCCGTTATCCTTTATGCCCGCAACCCTGAACCCCTCGATTATCCGCACGCCGGCGTCCTTTGCCTTAGATACCAGGTAATGGTCGAACCTGTCGCGCATGACGTTATATCCGACCACGCGGTCGGACATTATATCCATCTTCCTGCCGGACCTGTACGTGAAGGTTGCGCCGTATATCGAATCCTCCACGACGCTTTTAATGTCGAAATCGAGTATGCGCTCTATCTTGGTGGAGACGCACCCCCCGCAGGACTTGTAACGCGGGAACCGCGCCTTGTCGAGGGCGAGCACGTTGAGCCCGGCTGACGCGAGGACGCGGGCGGCGGTCGCCCCGGCCGGCCCGAGGCCGGCGACTATCGCGTCAAAACGCATTACTCCCTCTCCTTCTCAACGCTGTACTCCATGGTCTCGCCCCAGAAGCCGGTCTTTCGGAGAGACTCGCTCTCCCAGCGGAGTATCTTCAAGTGTCCCTTCTCCATTTCAAGTAGCTTTGTGAGGACGACCTTCTCATCGGCCCCGGCCGCTTCCTTGAGAAGCCTTGAGTAGAACTCCACGGCCGCCTCCTCTATCTCGATGCCTATGGATACGGCGTTCAGGTCGGTCCGGTCGGCCCCGAGCCTCTTTACGAACTCGTTCTCCTCCGGGAATATAGGCAGTCCCTTCTGGGCGAGCGAGGCGCCTGTCTTCAACGCCTCGTCAAACCCGACCCACCCCGCGCCTTTCTTGAGCGAATCGGATATGTTGGAGATGACCATTATATGTGTAAGCTCGTCCTTGGCGAGGTTCGTAAAGACCGCCCTGCCCTTCGCGTCGGACGCATAGGCCGCCGCGGTCGTGTAGAAATGGTAGCCCGCCACCTCGGTCTTGTAAGCGATGTTCAACTCGTTGATTGCCTGCGTTTTATTGGACATCTCCCCTCCGGTCTTCATATATGGATTTTACGAACCTTTTGCACACGGATTAGCAGGTTGCTGAAAAAATCCCCAAAGTTGTCATTTTATCAGCTCCGAGATTCTTCACGGAGTTTATCCTGAGCGAAAAAGCGAGATTCTTCGCTGTGCTTAGAATGACAGAGCGAAGGGCTCAGAATGACAGGCTAAAATAGTTTTTCCGCAGCCTGTTAGAACTCGAAAACCGCGGCCCTACCTCCTGCCCGAATCAGTCCTGCCGGCCTTCTCCACGTCGTGCTTTTTCTCAAGGGCCTCGGCCCTGATCTTGTCCTCGCACGCATGGCAGATGGTAGTCTCAGACTCCCTGCCGCATATGGAGCAGAGATGTTTTTTCTCCTTCTTTCCCTTATCTTCCCTGGTCTCAACCATAGTCCCCTCCGTCAAAATTTCTATTTCTTCCATCTGTCCGCCGCATTATGCGGCATATGAAACATCCCAGGGCCTGGAAGCCCCAGGGGTCTCAGAACGCTAAAAAAATGAAACATCCAAGGGCCTGGAAGCCCCAGGGGATTTCAGAACGTTAAAAAGTAAATGGAGTTGAATATTAACATAAAAAAGGGGTTTGAAAAAGGAAAAAATGAGCCTTGGGCACGGCCCTGGAGGAGAATGGACGCTACGCCCGATGATGAAGGTATGAACTCATATCCTTGAATGAAAAACCGCTCAAGCGGGGCGCTACGATCCCTTTATGCTGGATGAGCACCTTGAAGTCGTCCCCCATGCCTCCGGGCATGATGAGCTCCTTTATGGACTGGTTGTGCTTGAGCTTCTCCAGGCTCGCCTGGTCGGGCCCCGTTATATCCTCGAGTTCCTCGATTATTCCGGCGCCGATGAGGAAGTTCTTCTGCGTGGTAAACCCCGTCACCTCGACCCCGGCCTTAGCCCCTTCCCTGGATAGCGCCGTAAAGTCGATATGGGCGGTGATGTCCTGCGAACCTATATTCGCGTAGGGGTTGTCGCCCACGGTGTGCCTGAAGTGGCAGCGCAGCGTCCCGCGCATCCTCTCCGGCGCGTAGAGCTCCCTTGCCGGCCATCCGTAATCTATCGTCATCACGAACCCGGCGTCAAGCAGGCCCGCAGCCCCGGCTATCCACTCCATGGCCTTCAAATTGACCTCGGCCGCCTGCCCTGCGGCAAGTTCCACATTCAAGTCCTTGAAGTACCCTGCAAGGGCGGGGGTGGAAGGTTCCGCGACGATATCGACGAAGCCGGAGCCGTCAAAACCGGTATATACCTCCTTGAGCCCGGAGGCGTCGCGCACGACCCTGTGGACGGGGAAGCTGTCTATAAGCTCGTTGGACAGCACGCAGCCTTTGACGCCCTTGTCGAGGTCTTTTATGTCCGCGTGCCATGAGGTCCGGTCAACGGGGGGTTGCCTCAGGTTCGCGTTCCTTTCAACGAGCCTGACCTTTATGACGCGCCCGAGGTCGGGGAACAATACGTCTATGGCGCCGAGTATCCCCTTTGAGAGCCATCCGCGCCCGGCCCCGGCCTCTATAAGCTCAAACCCCGGCGCAGAGCCGAGGCAGGTCCACATCTCGTAAACCTGCCTGGCGATAAGCCTGCTGAATACCGGGCCCATATCGAGGTTCGTGACGTAGTCGCCGCCGCCGCCCCATACGCCGGAGCCCCCGGTATAATACCCGCCGTCCGGCCAATAGAGGGCCGTCTCCATGAACTCGGCGAAGGTTATCCTGCCCTTCGTTCTTATGCGGTCTATTATCTCGCGCTCGACAAGGGATGCGTGGGAAGAGGCCCGGGTTGAACCCCCGGGCCTTCCGGGGTCAGGCATTGACTACCTCTACGAAAGCCTCGCTCGGGGCGTAACATACGGGACATGTATCCGGTGGATATTCACCCTCATGTATATAGCCGCACTCGACGCACCGCCACTTCTTCATGCTCGTACCTTCATTCTGAGGGTTAAACAAACACCTTTTACTTCCTTAAGCCCAGGGTAGTCTCCCATATGTCGGCATGGCCCTCTTCATCCGTGAGTATCCCCTCGAGCATGAGCCTGGTTGTGGAATCCCCGAGGTCCGCACAGAGCTTTACGTGCTGTTTGTAGCGCGCGATAGCGTCGTTCTCGCCCGCAAGGTCTTCCTTGATCATGGACTTGAGGTCGCCGCCCCTCTTTATCTCGGTCGGCTTCTGCACCGGCACGCCCCCGAGATAGACTATCCTCTCGGCCAGCTTCTCCGCGTGCCTCATCTCGTCCTTGGCTATCTGCTTGAAGATATCTATCACCGCCGGGCTCTCTATCCCCTCGGCCTCGTAGTGATGTCCCATGTACTGGATTATCGCGGCCAGTTCATACGCCCTGTCAAGGTTCAGACTGTCGATTATCTTCTTTGTGCTCTCATCGTTCTTTGCCATCAACCACCTCCGTGTTTTTGTCTTAAGATTTGTTTTTGAGGAAGTATCTATCTCTATTCGCTCGCTTGACCCCACAGCCTGGGCTTAGGGGAATGCGCTCGCTATGCATGTTCAATAAAGTAATCGGGGACGCCATGGAACCATGGGTATGAGTATATACCATAACCGCCCGATTGTCATGGGCGGCGTCGATTTTTTCAACGTTATGGATGATCACACGCCGCAAACCAGTCCGCCGCGGTTGAAGCTCCCATAGCAGGCTGTTGAAAAAGTCCATCTACTGCGTTGTCATCGTCGCTCGTCACTGCGGCGTATAGACAAAATACGCCTCATTCCTCGCTCCTCGACGCCTTCGGGGTACCCACGCCAAGTGGCGTGGGTCGGGAGCTTTTTGAACAGCCTGAACGGACGCGAGGGTTTTTCAACAACCTGCTATACCTAAGCCGCGGGGTATCTCATCCGGGGACGGATTGACGCAAAAAAAAGGCCCCCATCTCTTTAAGATGGGGGCCTTTCCGGTTCTGGCGTGATTACCTGGGGATCACATTTACGGCTTTTGAACCCTTCGCGTCCTTTAGTATCTCAAACTCGACCTGCTGGCCTTCTTTGAGCGTCTTGAACCCATCACCCTTTATGGATGAGTAATGGACAAAGAGATCCTCGCCGGATTCCCTTTCGATGAACCCAAAACCCTTGGACTCATTGAACCACTTCACGGTACCTGTCGGCATCGCACAAAACCTCCTTTCTGAATTTTATAAACCTTGAGGTTCTGCGCGACCCGCTTTTCCGGGATACCGCTTAACAAACCTGCTCAAGCTTATTGTTTCAGTTTAGACTAAAAATTCAAAGGTGTCAATATATAAATTTCAATCGGTCAAACGTAAAGGCGGGATGGGATGGCGGCCTCCCTCAGGGGGACGCTTCCAGCGGCAATGCCGGCAACCGGTTTAAGGATGGGGACGCTCTTGCGCAATAGCTGTGGATTCGGTGAAACCGGCGCCCCTCAATTGTCGTTGCATGTGTCGGTCGTCCCGTTGCTTAAGGAATGTGTGCAGTTGTATGAATAGGTCATGACGACGCCGTGACATTGCAGGTTGCAGTTCATCTGCCCGCTTGAATAGTACCAGGTCGGCAGGGCGTAGCTGTTGCCCGTAACGACGCTCGGGGCGAAGTTTATCAGGTGAGTATCCCCGTCCGGGGGCAGTCCCGAACCGGCGTTGTAACTGGTGTTCGTGGCCTGGACGTTGCTGTGTATGTTATAGTGGCACGTCATGCACGCCTCGTATGTCGTATTCCACCCCATGCCGGACCCGTCGCCGTTCAGATGGAAGGAATGGAGGTTATTCGGCCCCATGCCGCCGCTATTGTAAAAGTTCGTGTTGTTGTTGTTGCCGTAGAAGGTGTTCCAGTCGTGGCAGTTGAAGCATAGCTTGAACCTGTTCCGGAACTCGGTGGTGCTCCCAGGCGCGTTAAACGGCCTGCTCGTCGTGGGCAGAGTGCCGGTGAAGTAGTAGTCCCTCAATATGGACCTGTCGCCGTTGTCCGAGACCCCGGAATAAAAGGTCAACGCCGGCGTGGCTATCTGAGAGCCGTGCGGGCCGACCGGGCTTGTCCCCGTATAGTTCGATGAAACGTCCGTGGTCCTCAGGTTCGACTCGGTTATCGGGCCGCTCACCCCGCCCGCGGCGTTGTTATTGTGGCAGTCCGTGCAGTTTATCGTAAGGTTCTGTAGAGC
>JACRLF010000112.1 GCA_016235365.1 Deltaproteobacteria bacterium
ACTCTTCGCGGTATTTACCTACGAAAACAAGAAACAAGGAACCGCTACCCCTTTCTCACTGACACAAAATACTTGACGTTACCCCTTTTGCGTGCCGCCCGTAAGGGCGGCACGCAAAAGGTGGCGCCGGTTATCTCTTGAAGCTCCCCGCAGTAATCCGCGAGGGAGCTTCGAGATGTAAGGAAGTCTATTTCTATTCGCTCGCTTGATCCCGCAGCAGGCTGCGGGCAGGGCGCTCGCTGCGCATCTTCACCTTGAAGGCCCCAAGACCGGGGAATACGGCCATGCTCCCGAGCTCCTCCTCTATCCTCAGGAGCTGGTTGTACTTCGCTGTCCTGTCGGTCCTGGACGCGGAGCCGGTCTTTATCTGGCCGGCGTTCGTTGCAACGCTTATGTCCGCGATGGTCGAGTCCTCGGTCTCTCCGCTCCTGTGGGATATGACGGCTGTGTACCCGGCCCTCTGCGCCGTCTCCACGGCCTCAAGGGTCTCGGTGAGCGTGCCTATCTGGTTCACCTTAACGAGTATGGAGTTGCCCACGCACTCGTCTATCCCGCGCCTGAGGCGCGCCGTGTTCGTCACGAAGATATCGTCGCCGACGAGCTGGACCCTGCCCCCGACCCTCTTTGTCAGGAGCCCCCAGCCGCTCCAGTCCTCCTCCGAAAGCCCGTCCTCCACCGATATGATAGGGTAGTCCTTGACAAGGCCCTCGATGAACTCGACCATCTCGTCGCTTGATAGCTCCGCGCCCTCGAGGTAGTAGTCGCCCTCCCTGTAGAGCTCGCTCGCGGCGCAGTCGAGCGCCAGCATGACGTCCTTGCCGGCCTTGTAGCCCGCGCTCCCTATGGCCTGGATTATCACCTCGACAGCCTCCCTGTTGGCTTTCAACTGCGGCGCGAAGCCGCCCTCGTCCCCGACGGCCGTCAGAAGGGATTTTTTCTTGAGGATGGCCTTCAATGCATGGAATATCTCTACCCCTGCCCTGAGCGATTCGCTGAAGGTGGAAAAACCAGCCGGCACCACCATGAACTCCTGTATGTCCAGGCCGTTGTCAGCGTGCGCCCCGCCGTTTATGATGTTCATCATCGGGACCGGGAGCACCCTGGCGTTCGCGCCGCCTATGTACCTGTAGAGCGGGAGCATGGAGGCCTCTGCCGCGGCCTTTGCCGCGGCCAGCGACACGCCGAGGATGGCGTTCGCGCCGAGCCTCCTTTTGTTATCCGTGCCGTCGAGCTTTATAAGGGTCCCGTCTATGAGCGCCTGGTCGGTGGCGTCGAGGCCCTTGATCTCCTTGGCGATCCTGTCGTTCACGTTCTTTACGGCCTTCAGGACGCCCTTTCCATTGAACCTCTTTCTGTCGTTGTCGCGGAGCTCCATTGCCTCGAACTTGCCGGTGGAGGCCCCTGAAGGCACTGCGGCGCGCCCCATGAAGCCGCCGTCGAGCGTTACGTCCACCTCAACGGTCGGGTTCCCCCTTGAGTCCAGAATCTCTCTTGCCGACACGTCAACGATTGTGGTCATGTCCCCTCCTGATATGTTTTGCCGATATTATTTTAACGTTCCGGAACCCCCTGGGTTTCAAGCCTACGGAGGGTTCATTGTGTATTATTCCGTAATATTACAAATGACGCATGGAGCCCTAATTATACGTCCCATACGGAAAAAAGCAAGGCAAAATGGCCGGAGGCGCGCCAACCGTCGTCATCAGCGCGCCGAAAAATCATCTTGAACCGCCTGTGGTTTACGGATAATATAATATTGTAGCCTGCCTTCAGGGGGTGCGCCTTGAAGCTCCCCGCGGCTTTTCCGCGGGGAATCTTCGACATGCAAGGAAGTATCTATATCCGATTCGCTCGCTTGACCCCGCAGCTTTTCTGCGGGCTGGGCGCTCGCTATGCATGTTCAGGAGACATATCCCGGCATCTTCGGTCAGCCCGTAGTATTCTACACCAGCCTCTTATATGACAACTACCTTCATCCTAAGTTTTTTCGGCGGGGTCATGCTTCTGCTCTACGGCATGAGGCTTGCCGGAGAGGGCCTGCAAAAGGCCGCGGGCGCAAGGCTAAGGTCCATGCTGCTCACCGCCACCAGCAACCGCTTCAAGGGCGTTGGCATCGGCGCGGTCATCACCTCGCTCCTGCAGAGCTCGAGCACGACCACCGTCCTGCTCGTGGGCTTTGTGGGGGCCGGGCTCCTGGGTCTCAGGGACACCATGGGGGTCATCCTCGGCGCGGACATCGGCACCACCGTCACCGTCCAACTCATAGCCTTCAACGTCTACGACTACGCGATCGGGCTGATAGGCGTGGGCATATTCATAATGATAGTAAGCGGAAAGGGGACCGCCAGGGCGGTAGGCCAGGCGGTCCTCGGCTTCGGCTTCATATTCTACGCCACCAGGACGCTCATATTCACGTTCAACCCGCTCACGGAGAACCCGTTGCTCAAGGAAGCCATCCTGAGCTTCAGCTCGGACCCGTTCGCCGGGATAATAGTCTCGGCGTTCCTGACGGCTCTCCTTCAGAGCAGCGCGGCCACCCTGGGGCTCGCCATATCGGCGGCCCACTCCGGGCTCCTTACCCTCGACGCCGCCATGCCGATAGTGCTCGGGGCCAATATCGGCACGTGCGTGCCGGCGGTGCTTGCCTCGTTCGGGGCGACGGTTGACGCCAGGAGGGTCGCCCTTGCGCATATCCTCTTCAAGGTGGCCGGGGTGGTGGTCGTCCTGCCGTTCCTCGGCCTTTTTACGCATCTCGTCGGGGCCTCGGCAGCGGAACTGCCGAGGCAGGTGGCCAACGCCCATACGTTCTTCAACATCGCCATAGCCGTGCTCTGCCTGCCGTTCACCGTGCCCTTCACGAACCTCATCAAGCTCATCATGCCCGAGCGCGAGGGCGCGGCGCGGTTCGGGCCCATGTACCTCGACCCCATAGTGCTCGCCACCCCCTCCCTCGCGCTCGTGCAGGCCGCAAGGGAGGCGCTCCGATCCGCCGATATCGCCGAGGACATGATCAAGAAGTCGATAACGGTCTTTCAGAAAAACGACATGACGCTCCTTGAGAGGGTAGAGGAGATGGACGACGACATAGACCTCCTGGACAGGGAGGTAAAGCTCTATCTGACGAAGCTCTCCAGGGAGGGGCTTACGGAGGACCAGGCCAGGAGGGAGATGGAGATAATACTCTTCTCGAGCTACATGGAGAGCATAGGGGACGTGATAGACAAGAACCTCATGGAGCTTGCGAGGAAGAAGATCAGGGGAGGGCTCTCGTTCTCTGTCGACGGGATGAAGGAAATAGAGCAGATACACCAGAAGATAATAGAGAACTTCGAGCTCGGGGTGGCCGCCTTTGCCGGCAGCGACGCGGACCTGGCCAGAAAACTGATAAGCCGCAAGGCGAAGCTCGCGGAGTTGGAGATGGAGTACCGCCAGGCCCACCTGAACCGTCTGCGCAAGGGGCTCAGGGAGTCGATAGACACGAGCTCCATACACCTGGACCTGCTTACCAACCTCAAGAGGATAAACTCCTATGTCACGAACGTTGCTTACCAGATAGTGGAGAAGCGCAAGGAGTAATAAGCCCGTACCGCGCCTTGCGTACGGGCGGTTCCCGGGTATAATCATAAAGGACGACGCGCCATGAAGAACTATGACGTTCTGGTAATAGGTTCAGGCCCCGGAGGGCAGAAGGCCGCCATCCAGGCCGCCAAGCTCGGGAAAAAGGTCGCCATCATAGAGCGCAGCCCTTTTGTCGGAGGCGCCGGCATACACACAGGGACCCTGCCGAGCAAGACCCTTCGGGAGACGGCGCTTTTTTTCTCCGGCTTCAAGCAGAGGGCGGTCTTCGGCTCGATGCTGACCCTCGGCAGGGACGTCGCCCTGGGTGAGCTGATGCACAGGAAGACCGAGGTGATGCGCAAGCAGATGGAGACCGTGCTGGAGCAGTTCACCCGCAACGACGTGGAGATGATCTACGGGGAGGCCTCGTTCGTCGATGAGCACACCCTCCTGGTGGATAAAAGCGGCGGCGAGGGCTCGCGGGTAGGCGCGGGGGTGATAGTCATAGCCGCGGGCACCAGCCCCGCGAGGCCGCCGGACGTGCCGTTCGACTCGGAGCACATCTACGACAGCGACACCATCCTGAAGCTCGACCGCATACCTAACGGCATGACCGTCATAGGCGGTGGCGTGATAGGGTGCGAGTACGCGTGCATATTCGCCGCCCTCGGCGTGAAGATAAACCTCGTGGAGAGAAAGACCAGGCTCCTCTCATTCGCCGACGAGGAGATGGTGACGAGCCTCATGTACTGGATGAGGCACAGCGGGGTTACCCTCAGGCTCGGCGAGGAGGTGGTGGGGATAAGGACGGAGGGGCCCGGCAGGGTCGCAACCGGCCTGAAGAGCGGCAAGAGGATAGTATCGGAGAAGCTCCTCTATACGATGGGCAGGGTAGGCAACACCGCCGCCCTCAACCTCGAGGCCATAGGCATAGAGCCCGGGGAGCGCGGACTACTGAAGGTGAACGGCGGCTTTCAGACCGCGATACCGCATATATACGCCATAGGGGACGTCATAGGGTTCCCGTCGCTCGCGTCCACCTCAATGGAGCAGGGCAGGCGCGCCGTTTGCAACGCCTTCCAGAAGGAGGGGGTGACCTGCGAGGTGACCGGGCATTTGCCCTTAGGCATATACACCATCCCGGAGATATCCATGGTCGGGGAGACCGAAGAGGGCCTGACGCAAAAGGCCATCCCGTACGAGGTCGGCTGCGCATACTTCCAGGACGTGGCAAGGGGGCAGATAATAGGCGACGCGCACGGTATGGTCAAGCTCATATTCCACAGGGAGACCAGAAGGCTTCTGGGCGTGCACATAGTCGGGGAGAAGGCCTCGGAGCTGATACACATAGGCCAGGCGGTGCTCAACTACGGCGGGCCGGTGGATTACTTCAAGGATGCGGTCTTCAACTATCCGACCTTGACGGACGCCTACAAGGAGGCGGCGCTGAACGGGATCAACAAGCTTTAGCCCCTGCGCGCCGTCAAAAAAGACTGTTCTTATTTTTTTCCTTAAGATGTTTGACGCCCCATGCCGACATATCATCAAGTATCCGTTCCAGGCTCTCTCCCAGCGGAGTAAGCGAGTATTCCACTTTCGGCGGCACCTGGGGATATACCTCCCTGTTGATAATGCCATCGTGTTCCATTTCTCTCAGCTGCTGGGTGAGCATTTTCTGGGTAATCCCGTTGATCGAACGGTGCATCTCGCAAAACCGCCGGGTGCCTTGAAAAAGCTCCCTGAGGATCAGGACCTTCCACCTTCCGCCGATTACCTTGAGCGCCGCCTCCACGGGACAGCCCGCGCCTTCATGCTTTTTCTTTTCTTCCTTTTTGAGTCGCATATCTTAACGGCCTTCTTTATAGTATCCTTTTGGACAGTATATTACTTTAAAGTGCATACTTGACTCTTTAGACTTAATAGATTATAAAGTATCTACATGCAAAAAACAACTGAAAAACCGAAAACACCGGAAAGGTGAAAATAAAATGCCGGATAAACTAACAGGTTGTTGAAAAACCCTCGTTCCATTCAGGCTGTTCAAAAAGCTCCAGATACAAGGCGTCGAGGAGCGAGGAATGAGGCGTATTTTGTCCATACGCCGCAGTGACGAGCGACGATGACAACGCAGTAGATGGACTTTTTCAACAGCCTGCTAAGGCGTCTTTTCAAGACAAGCGGCGGTCCGGCGGCCCTCGTGCTTCGCGTGCGGATAACAACGCCGTGGCGTCGGGTGTTTCCTCCTGCCGGATTCTTATGCATGGGCATTGATCCGCCGTCGGGACGAAATTCCCGGCGGCGGTGGAAAATCGTCAGTCATGAAAAAAATAACAGGAGGGAGTAATCATGAGCAGACTGGTCGTTATATACCATAGCGGTTATGGGCACACAAAGCTGCAAGCAGAGGCTGTGTATCGCGGCGCGGCAGGCGTTGACGGGATAGAAGCTGAGATTCTCACGACTGACGAAGCGACGGCGCGCATGGATGATCTTGACGATGCAAAAGCGATTATTTTCGGTTGTCCCACCTATATGGGCAACATATCAGCCGAGATGAAGAGGTTCCTCGAAGCAACGGTCAAGAAATGGTTTTCTCAGTCCTGGAAAAACAAAATCGCCGGTGCATTTACGAACTCCAGTTCTTTCTCGGGAGACAAGCTCAACACGCTCATAGGCCTATTGATCACCGCCATGCAACACGGCATGATCTTCGTCGGCAACGGGATGTTTCCTTCAGCGAACAACCCTGATGCGCTGAACAATATCAATGGCCCTGGGCCGGATGAACACAATCGCGTCGGGTCTTTCATCGGGCCGATGGCCGTTAGTTTCCAGGTTGCCCCTCCCGCCGCGCCACCGAAAGGAGATATTGAGACGGCAGAGGCCTATGGCAGGCGCGTTGCGGAAGTAACCCTTCAGTTCGTGCGCGGCCGTTCTTGATTTTCATGGTGGCGGGAGGAAACTCCCGTCACCTTGGATTTGACATCCCCCGATTATCTGCAATACTTGTGTATGCGGCAATGGACCCTGGGATTACCCTTGGGGGCACAACGCTGAAAAACAAACCCTCCATTGGACCTACACCCCAGGGCATATAGAATATCGGCAACCTGTTGAAAAAATTTGAAAAGGAGGTGGGACTATGTGCCAGACATGCGGATGCGATCCATGCGGTAAGTGCGGCGCCCCTATAAAGAACGGCGTATGCTCAGGGTGCAGCAAGAAGTCTTCCGAATGCACGTGCAAAAGGAAGTGATCCGTCTGCGGCGATAGGCGGAGAAAGGAAGCGGGTGAAAATGACCATGAAAGCCGCGGTCGCGGATGAAAAATTCGTCCATATCAAGGCCGGGGGGGTCAGGCTTGAGGGCGCCCTCGTCGTCCCCGTAGGGGCCCGCGGCATCGCGCTCTTCGCGCATGGAAGCGGAAGCTCCCGCAAGAGCCCGAGGAACAACTTCGTCGCGCAGGTGCTCCAAAAGGCAGGGCTCGCTACGCTCCTGATGGACCTGCTCACGCATGAGGAGGACCTCGACTACGAAAGACGCTTCGACATAGACCTGCTGGCCACCCGGCTCAGGGACGCAACCGTTTGGGTCAAAAAGGACGCCGATACCTCTGGCCTCAAGATCGGCTACTTCGGCGCGAGTACCGGGGCCGCGGCCGCGATAAAGGCGGCGGTTGAAGAAGGCGGGTCGATAGGCGCGATAGTGTCGCGCGGCGGCAGGCCGGACCTCGCCCGGGACTCGCTTGCGGCGCTCAAGGCCCCGATACTCCTTATCGTAGGAGGCAGGGACGATATCGTGGTGGAGCTGAACCGCAAGGCGTACTCGATGATCGGATGCGAAAAGGAGCTGGTGATAGTGCCGGGGGCCACGCATCTCTTCGAGGAGCCCGGCACGCTTGAGGAGGCCGCAAACCACGCCGCGCTCTGGTTCAAGGAACATATCGGCCGGTAAAAGGGCCGGTATGGTTCCGCCGTCTCGACCGCAATAAAAATCTCTGGGCGCGGATATCGCGTTATAACGCTGCGTTATGTATGCCCTCCGTGGTTACCCTCACGGGGGCATCTTTTAGGCGGGATAAAAGCGGGACTACTCCTCCGGCAAGGCCCTGCGCCATCTACCCAAGGTACTTCAGGATGACCGTCGAGAGCGGAGGCAGCGTCAGCAGCACCGAATGGTCGCGCTTGTGGAACGGCACGTTCTCGGAGGCTACCCCGCCGAGGTTGCCGAGCCCGCCCCCGCCGTATTCCAATGCGTCGCTGTTGAGTACTTCCTTCCAGTACCCTCCGGCAGGCACCCCCATCCTGTAGTTATACCGCACAACAGGCGTCAGGTTGCAGACGACAATAATCATATCCCCGTCGTTCCTGCCCTTCCTTACGTAGCCTATGACGCTCTCTTCCCAGTTGTGGAAGTCTATCCATTCAAACCCCCTCTCTTCGAAGTCGAGCTCGTGGAGCGCGGGCTCGGACCTGTAGAGCGTGTTGAGGTCCTTCACCCACCGCAGGACTCCGTTGTGGAGCGGGTACTGAAGGACGTGCCACTCGAGGCTCTCCTCATGCATCCACTCCTTGACCTGCCCGAACTCCCCGCCCATGAAAAGGAGCTTCTTGCCGGGGTGGGTGTACATGTAGCCGTAGAGAGTCCTCAGGCCCGAGAACCTCTGAAACTCGTCCCCGGGCATCTTTCCGATCATGGAGCCCTTGCCGTGGACCACCTCGTCGTGGGAGAGGGGCAGGACGAAGTTCTCGGTAAACGCGTACCATATGCTGAAGGTAAGCTGGTTGTGGTTGTACTTCCTGTATATCGGGTCCGTCGAGAAGTATTTGAGCGTGTCGTGCATCCATCCCATGTTCCACTTCATGCCGAAGCCGAGGCCGCCCAGGTAGGTCGGCTTTGATACCATCGGCCACGCGGTGGATTCCTCGGCCGAGGTCTGCACGTCCGGGAACTCGTGGTACACGGCCTCATTGAGCCTCTTTATGAAGCGTATGGCCTCGATATTCTCCCGCCCGCCGTATTCGTTGGGTATCCATTCGCCCTCCTTGCGCGAGTAATCGAGGTAGAGCAGGGAGGCCACGGCATCGACCCTCAACCCGTCCACATGGTATTTATCGAGCCAGAAAAGCGCGCTGCTGATGAGGAAGCTCCGCACCTCGTTCCTGCCGTAGTTGAAGATATAGCTGTTCCAGTCGTGGTGGAACCCCTTCCTCATGTCCGAGTGCTCGAAGAGGTGCGTGCCGTCGAAGTAGGCGAGCCCGTACTCATCCGAGGGGAAGTGGGAGGGGACCCAGTCCAGTATCACCCCTATGCCGTTCTGGTGGAGATGGTCCACGAGGTACATGAAGTCCTGCGGCGTGCCGTACCTGCTCGTCGGGGAGAAGTAGCCGAGGGTCTGATACCCCCAGGAGCCGTAGAAAGGGTGCTCCATCAATGGAAGGAATTCCACGTGGGTAAACCCCGTCTCCTTGACGTACCCGGCGAGCTGGCGCGCAAGCTCCCTGTAGTTAAGGTGCCTGTTGCCCTCTTCCGGGACCCTTCTCCACGAGCCGGGATGGACCTCGTATATGGAGATGGGGCCTTTGAGCGAGTTTCGCTCGCGCCTGCGCTCCATCCATTCCCGGTCGTCCCACTCGTAGCTTAAGTCCCAGACCGTGGAGGCGGTCCTCGGCGGGAGTTCCCAGTGGAATGCGAAGGGGTCGCCCTTCTCCACGGTATACCCGTGGTATTTGGAGACGATATGGTACTTGTACAGCTCCCCGCTTTTTATCCCCGGTATAAAGCCCTCCCAGACCCCGGACCAGTCGTCCCTGACCCTCATGGGGTGCGCCTGCGGGTCCCATCCGTTGAAGTCCCCTATGATGCCGACCCTCTCGGCGTTAGGGGCCCATACCGCGAAGTGAGTCCCCTGCACGCCGTTGAGCGTCATGAGGTGGGAGCCCAATTTGCCGTAGAGCTTGAAGTGGCTGCCTTCCTTGAAAAAGTATATGTCCTGGTCGGTTATGTGGCCGGTGCAGTGGATGATCTTTTCCATGGCAAAAAACGCTCCCTCTGAGCTTTAGCGGTTATTAATCATAGCACAAAAGAAAATTCCAGTCTCCATCGAAGTTGAACATACATGGCGGGCGCGAGGCCAGCGGGAGCTTCAAAATCCACGGGGGTGCGGCCATGCCGGCGCCCTGTCATGCGCCGTAACGCTCGAAAGGTGTTGAATTTCTCCGGCGGTTCTATTATCATCCTTAAAATGTCCGATAGAGCAGGGAAAAAGGTCATACTCATATCAAACGACGACGGTATCCGTTCCGAGGGGATAATGAGGCTCGCATCAGCCTTGAAAAAGGCCGGCGTCGTCTACGTGGTGGCCCCCGACAGGGAGAGGAGCGCGGCAAGCCATTCGCTGACCCTGCACCGCCCGCTGAGGGTGGAGGAGGTGGCCCCGCGCATGTACGCCGTGGACGGGACCCCGACCGACTGCGTCACCCTGGCCGTAAACAGGATACTGCCGGCAAGGCCCGACATACTGGTGTCCGGGATAAACAAGGGCGGCAACCTCGGTGAGGACGTCACGTATTCCGGCACGGTCTCGGCGGCCATGGAGGGCACACTCCTCGGCATACCGTCGGTCGCCATATCGCTTGCGGCGAGGGCGGACTTTGACTTCAAGGCGGCCGCGGCCTTCGCCTTGAGGATAGTGAAGCACGTCTTCAGGAAGGGGCTTCCAAAGGACACGCTCCTGAACGTCAACGTCCCGCAGGTCAGGAACATAAAGGGCTACAGGATAACGAAGCAGGGCAAGCGTTTTTTCAGCGACGCGATAGTGGAGAAGGTTGACCCCAGGGGCAAGAAGTACTACTGGATAGGCGGGGACATGCAGAGGTGGGAGGGCGGTGCGGACACCGATTTTCACGCCGTGAGCAAGGGGTATATCTCCATCACGCCGGTCCACCTCGATATGACCAACTATGCGTCCATCGACGAACTCAAGAAGTGGGATATGAGATGAGGCTGCCTCTAAAAATAGCTCTTTTTCCTGATTTCTTTGTTGGGGCAAAAATAAAATGCTCACATATTCTCATATATGCTCCGCTTTTATTTTCGCCCCTGCCTCGACCTCAGAAAAAATAACTGATTTTTAGAGGCAGCCATGAGAGGGGATAGTTGAACATGCATAGCGAGCGCAAGGCCCGCGGCTTGCCGCGGGGTCAAGCGAGCGAATCGGATACGGATACTTCCTTACATGTCGAAGATTCCCGCGGAAAAGCCGCGGGGAGCTTCAAGCCGGCGAGCATCAAGGTGAAGAAGGACATTTACGAGAGGGCCCGCGCCCGCATGGTGGAGACCCAGATAATGGAGCGCGGCGTCAGCAGTAAAGAGGTGCTGAACGCCATGCTCACTGTGCCGAGGCACCTGTTCGTGGCCGAGGCGCTTTACTCCCAGGCGTACAACGACTATCCGCTGCCCATAGGGGAGAAGCAGTCCATATCGCAGCCCTATATGGTGGCGCTCATGACCGAGGCGCTGGGGCTCTCCGGCTCGGAGAGGGTCCTTGAGATAGGGGCCGGCTCCGGGTACCAGAGCGCGGTGCTCTCCATGCTCGCCTACAAGGTCTATGCCGTTGAGCGCATCCATGCCATAGCCGCGATGGCGAGGAAGACTCTCGACGGCCTCCACTGCTCCAACGTCATCATAAGGATAGGGGACGGGACGCTCGGCTGGAGGGAGGAGGGACCGTTTGACGCCATAATCTCGGCGGCCGCCTCTCCGCAGGTGCCTTCAGCCTGCATAGAGCAGCTCAAGCCGGGCGGAAGGCTCGTAATCCCCATAGGCACGGAAGAGTCGCAGGAGTTGCTCAGGATAACAAAGACCGCCAACGGCACGGTGTCCGAGGTCCTCGGCGGCTGCCGCTTCGTAAAGCTCATAGGCAGGCACGGCTGGCAGCAGCCGCGTGAAATCCCGCGTTAAACCCGACCCACCCGCCGCGCCAACCAGGGCACACTCGATGCGTATCGGTACGTTAGCAATCCTTTTTTTACTCATGTTTTCATTTTCAGGCTGCGCGGCCCACGTCAAAAGGGCGCACCACGGCGGGGGAGTATACCACACGGTAGGCAAGGGGGAGACCCTATGGAGGATATGCCGCGCCTACGGAGTAAGCCTTCAGGAGGTGGCCGAGATAAACAATATAAAGGACCCGACCGATATAGCGGCCGGGATGAGGGTATTCATCCCGGGGGCCCGGAGCGTCAAAAAGGTCGTCCCGTACTCCCCGGACGGCCGGAAGCGGGACA
This sequence comes from Deltaproteobacteria bacterium, assembly GCA_016235365.1. GTDB lineage: Bacteria > Desulfobacterota > GWC2-55-46 > GWC2-55-46 > GWC2-55-46 > JACRLF01. The sequence goes on from JACRLF010000112.1 coordinate 11,846, forward strand.
GTGAAGGCGTTGTGGAAGCCGAAGACGGGGGGGCTGAAGAGAGGCCGGTAGTGGAGAAGGGGAGGTTCCAGTGGCCCGTCAAGGGGGAGGTCATCTCCAGCTTCGGCATCAGGAACGGGGTGATGCACGACGGGATCGACATACGCGCCGACGAAGGCGCTCCGATAGCGGCGGCCGACGAGGGGGAGGTCGTCTTTGAAAGCGCCTCGATGCGCGGGTACGGCAAGATAGTGATACTCTCGCACAAGGACGGCTTTTTCACCGTCTATGCGCACAACAAGGAAAACCTGGTAAAACGCGGGGGGAAGGTCTCGATAGGTGATATCATCGCCAGGGTAGGCGACACCGGCAACGCCACCGTAAGCCACCTGCACTTTGAGGTGAGGCGCGGCAAAAGCACGAGAAACCCGCTTTTTTTCTTGCCATAGGGGTGGTTTTTGTAGTAAAAACAAGATAGTCGACCCATCCTGGAGCCTGCTTCTAATCCTTAATGATAGGAGCGTTCCAAATGAAGTTGAATGGAAGTCACTCAAGCAGTGCTTTCATCAGGGGAGGCGTCTGCAACATCGAAAGCGCGGAACCGAAGGAAGGGAAGATATCCCCTGCGACGGATTCGGTAACGTATTACTTCAACTGCATCAAGAGATACCCGCTCCTTACGTTCAGGGAGGAGCAGGAGCTTGCCCGCAGGATATCAAGGGGTGACCAGCGCGCCCGCAGGAAGATGATAGAGTCCAACCTGCGGCTCGTCGTCAATATCGCCAAGAGATACGTCAACAGGGGTTACCCGCTCCAGGACCTTATTGAGGAGGGTAACATAGGGCTCATAAAGTCCGTGGAGCGCTTCAAGGCCGTGAAGGGCTGCAAATTCTCCACTTACGCCACCTACTGGATACGCCAGTCCATCGAGCGGGCGATAGTAAACCAGTCCAACGTTATCAGGCTCCCGATACATGTGGCGGCTGATATCGGGAGGCTCAACAGGGCGGCAAGGGACTTGACCGTTGTCCTCAGCAGGGAGCCCAACCACACCGAGCTGTCCGAGAAGACGGGCTTTTCAGGCCGCTACGTAAAACGCCTCGACATCATAAGCAAGAAGACGTACTCCCTTGAGCGCACCACGCCCGACGGCGGAGACCAGACGCTCCTTGAGAAGATAGAGGACAACACCTTCCCGGCGCCGCTCGAGCTCCTGAGCATGCTCCGGCGGCGCGACAGGGTGGATAAGTGGCTGACCTTACTCGACGAGGGCGAGAGCTCGGTCATAAAGATGAGGTTCGGCCTCGACAACTCGCCACCTAAGACCCTCGAGTCCATAGGCAGGGCCTTCGGGGTGACAAGGGAGCGGGTGAGGCAGATAGAGGCGCGGGCGCTCGGCAAGCTCAGGCACATCATAAAGGAGATGGACGACATCTCGTCGTACGACGCCGTATGACGGACCGGTTGAAGTTGCGCGGCCCGGAGTTATTCGACAGCCTTGAGGTCCGGCGCATCGAGTCTAAAAAAAATACCGTAACGGGGGAATGGCATGGTAGAGCATCTTAAAAAGTCTATAAGGGACGTACCTGATTTTCCGAAGAAGGGGATACTCTTCAAGGACATAACGACGCTGTGCAAGGACCCCGAGATGTTCCAGAGGATGGTGGACCTCCTCGGCCACAGGTACGTCGGGAAGAAGATAGACCTCGTCGTGGGCATAGAGGCGCGGGGTTTTGTCGTGGGGGCCGCGCTGGCGTACAAGATAGGCGCGGGGGTGGTGCTCGTAAGGAAACCCGGAAAACTGCCCCACAAGACCCACAAGGCGAGCTATACCCTCGAGTACGGACGGGACTCGCTCGAGATACACCAGGACGCCATTAAGAAGGGGCAGAATATCGTTATCGCCGACGACCTCCTGGCTACCGGAGGCACCGCGGGGGCGGTGGTGGAGCTCGTAAAGAAGATGGGCGGCAATATCGTGGAGTGCGCCTTCATAATAGAGCTTGACGAGCTCAAGGGCAGGAAAAAGCTCGCCCCGCACCCGGTATTCTCGCTGATGAAGTTCTGAGGGGCGCCAGAAGAGGATTTTGAGGGGGGACTTTCCGTTGAACATGCATAGCGAGCGCATTCCCCGCAGCTTGGCTAGCGGGGAATCTTCAAGGTTTCCCCTTGTTTTTTTGCGCCATCGTTCCAAAACAACTGCCTTCATAATCCTGCCTGTATGCGCCTTCCGGGATAAGGGTGCCTCTAAAAATTGCTCTTTTTCCCGATTTCTTTGTTGGGGCGAAAATAAAAATGCTCACATATTCGCATATATGCTCCGCTTTTTATTTTCACCCCGCCTCGACCTCGGAAAAAAATATCTAATTTTTCGAGACACCCATAAGTGAGTCAGGATGCCAACAGATTACCTTCCGATAATAATCCTTGCAGGCGTGGTGGTCATGACCGCCGTAAGAAGGATAGGCGGCCTCAGGCTTGATATATGGCAGATAATGCTCATCGGCGCCGCCGCCGACCTCGCCGCGGGCTCCATATCGCCGCACAGGGCCCTGATGGCCGTGAACCCGGACGTGATGCTCTTTCTTTTCGGGATGTTCGTGGTGGGCGAAGCCCTTGTAGAGAGCGGATATCTATATCACGTCTCGTATTCGATCTTCAAGGCAGCCAGGAGCACGGACGCGCTGGTGCTCCTCATACTCTTTGTGATGGGTTTTTTCTCAGCCGTCCTGATGAACGACACCGTTGCGATAATAGGGACGCCGCTAACGCTCTTCTTCGCCGAAAAGCATAATATTTCTTCTAAACTTATGCTTTTAACGCTTTGTTTTGCCATAACAATCGGAAGCGTTGCAAGCCCCATAGGAAATCCTCAGAATCTGCTTGTGGCCATAAACGGCGGCATCACCGGCCCCTTCGCCGTATTCTTCAAGCACCTTGCCGTCCCGACCGTCGTAAATATCTTCGCGGCATACCTTGTCCTCAAATTCTTCTTCAGGGCCCACTTCCACAAGACCCCGCTTGAGAACTCGCGCGAAGCCCTCAAAGACCCGCACCTCGCCTCGCTATCAAGGGTCTCATTGGTCCTCGTAATCCTGCTTGTCTCCGTCAAGGTAGTCACAATATCGCTTGCCCCGGCCTTTGACTTCAGGCTCACCTATATCGCGCTCATCGCGGCCTCTCCGATAATATTTTTAAGCCCGAAGAGGTTCACGATACTGAGGGGAATAGACTGGCGCACTCTCGTATTCTTTGCCTCGATGTTCGTCGTCATGGACGCCGTCTGGAGCTCAGGGGCCGCGCAGGGGCTTCTTCGCCGTCCGGGATTCGACCCGGCCTCGATGGACTCCATATTCGCCCTGAGCGTCCTATTGAGCCAGGTGCTTTCAAACGTCCCGTTCGTAGCGCTCTATCTCCCGGTACTTACGCGCGCGGGTGCGGGCGTGGACGGGATGATGGCCCTGGCGGCGGGGAGTACCATAGCCGGGAACCTCCTGATACTCGGGGCCGCGAGCAACGTCATAGTTATCCAGAACGCGGAGAAAAGGGGCGCTACGCTGAGCTTCATCGAGTTCGCAAGGGTGGGGGTTCCGCTGACCATCATAAACGTCGCGGTGTACTGGGGGTACCTGAAGGTAATCGGGTAGCGTTTTATGGTAACGCGGCCCTAACAGGCCTCCAATATCACGCACTTCAGGTACTCTGTCTCCGGCACCGAGAGGAGCGGGGGGTGGTCCTTTGCCTGCGAGCGCGTCTCTACAATCCTTACGGATTTTCCGGCGTCTTTGGCGCTCGACCGCAACACTTCCATGAACGCCTCCCTGTTGACGTGGTAGGAGCAGGAGGACGTGGCAAGGAGCCCGCCCTTCTTGAGCAGCTTCATGCACGCGGAATTGAGCTCCCTGTACGCCCTGAGCGCCTCGTTTATCTTGGCCTTGGACTTTACGAAGGCTGGCGGGTCGAGGACTATGTAGTCGTAGAGGCGGCCCTTTGCGAGGTCTCCCTTGGCAAACTCGAATACGTCGGCCTTTAAAAAAACGCATCTGTCCGCAAGCCCGTTAAGCTCCGCGTTCTTCTTGGCCGCATCCACCGCTGTCCCGGATGAATCAACCCCTGTGACTGACGCGCCATTTCTGGCCATGTGCAAGGCCCAGGCCCCGGTGTTGCAGAAGAGGTCGAGGGCCTCTCCGGCCCCTGTCAATTGTGCGAACGCCCTCCTGTTCTCCGCCTGGTCGAGGAAAAAGCCCGTCTTCTGCCCGGATAAGGGGTCTATCTCGAATAGCAGTCCCCCGTCCCGTATGACGACAGGTCCCTCAAGGCTACCCTTGACGACCCTTTTTTCGAGCGCCAGCCCTTCGAGCGTACGGGCCGGGCTGTCGTTGCGGAGCACAATAACGCGCGGAGAGAATACCTCGTCCAGCGCCTCCAGGACCGCATCAGAGCGCGCCTCCATACCGAGGGTCAGGAACTGCGCCGAGAGCGTGTCCGCGTACTTGTCGACTATGAGGCCCGGAAGGAGGTCCCCCTCGCTGAAAATAGCCCTGAATGAGTCCGCCCCGCGCAGGAACCGCATCCTGTACTCAAGGGCCGAAGAGATCCTCCGTTTGAAAAAGCCCTTGTCTATCTCTTCTCTCTGCCTCGTAAGTATCCTTACCGAGATGAGGGAATTCGGGTTCACGTAGCCGATGCCGAGGAAGTTATCCCTCCTGTCCCTGAGCTCCAAAAGGGAGCCCGGCGCAAACTTCTTAGGGCTTTCCGCAAGCTCGTTTGAAAAGACCCAGAGATGGCCTGAGAGTATGCGGCTGGTCCTCTTTAGCACAACGATTTCCATCTTTAACCCCTCCCAGATCATACATTATAATCGAACTGCTTCAACCGTTAAAGCCCTTTTATCTCCGCGACAGTTGCTTTTTTTTCGATTAGGGGGCACAATCTATCCGTAAATTCCGGAAACGGAATCCCCCCAAGAGCAGCAGGTTGCGGAAAAACTCGATTTGTCGTCTTTGCGAGCGTAGCGAAGCAATCTCATCTTTAGCAGGGTGTTGAAAAACACCCTGCTAAGCAATCCATGGACGGATTGCCAAATTGCGAGACTTGAAAAGTCGAGCAATTTGTGAGGGTTGGCCGAATTAATTTCGGCCAACCCGTAGTTGAAAAAGCCATGGATGGACTTTCGCAACCTGTTAGACAGGAGCCTGAGTGAGAAGACGTGAAAACCGTTCGACGTTAAAGACGTCCGTTATCGCGGCCGCGCTTATAATCCCCGGCCTCTTCCTCCTCTGCGTCGTCGCGTTCTACCTCGTCCCGGATGAGCTTATCGAGGGGTGGCTGAAGGAGGCGGCGGCAAGGAAGGCAGGGGTGGCGTTTACCCGGAAGTCCTTCAGCAAGGCCTTCCCTTTCGGCATCGAGCTTCGCGCCGTTGAGATAGCCGGCAACGGCGGCACGCGGTTGTTGCTCCTTGACAGGGTCAGGGCGCGGGTAAATCCGCTGAGCCTATTTGCCGGCCGGCTCACGGCCTATATTGACGGGGACGCCGGGGACGGCGGGTTCACCGGATACGCGATATTGAGGCCCTCCGGGGTAGCCGTGGCAACGGAGGCCAAGGGTGTGGACCTCAGGTACCTGCCCGTCCTTACACGCTCCTCGGTAAAGATAAACGGCCTCCTCGACGCGCGCGTCTCTCTCAACAGGGTCGGCGCCGGGTGCCTTGAAGGTACTATCAGCATCAACGGCTTTAGGATTGAAAGCGGTGAGGTCATGGTCATGGGCTTCCCACTGCCGTTGGGCTCTATCGAGAGCGCCGGGGGACAGGTTGAGCTAAAGGGTTGCAAGGCCCTGATAGAGGGCCTCTGGATAGAGGGCAAAGACCTCTCGGCGCGCCTGAAGGGGGAGATAACCGCAATAAAAACCCCCCTTGCCCAAAGCCCGGTCGAGCTGACCCTTGAGATAATCCCCAAGCACGGCCTTGTCAATAAGGAGTTCATGCTCTCGCTTTTGAGCGACTTCAGGAAATCGGCGAATTTCTACTCGATACCCGTCAGGGGGACAATCGGCGCCCCGGTATTCGTCAGATAGGTTTTTTTATTTCAGACCGGCCTCTTTATCCAGCGGGCAAAGAGCGTGGCTATGAATATGGCCGAGCTTATGACGATGAAAGTGGGGCCCGGGGAGATGGAACGGCTGTAGGAGAGGTGGATGCCGAGGGCCGCGGAGAAGACCCCGAATATGACGCTTGAGGCCATGAAGGACTTGAGGCTTCTCGATATGTTCTTAGCGGACGCCGCCGGGATAATGACGAGAGAGCCCATCAGAAGCGCGCCCACGAAGCGTATCCCGAGGGCTACGGCGAGGGCGAAGGACGCAAGGAAGATGAACTCCAGGCGCCTGTTGTTTATGCCTATGGACTGGGCCATCTCTTGAGAGACCATGTTGAGCGTCAGTTTCCTGTATATCGAGAGTATCAGGACGATAAGCACGAGGGAGAGCGTTATGGAGGCGAGCGATTCCTGAAGGCTCAAGACCGTGATGTTTCCGAAGAGCGCCTCTATCAGGTCGTGCTCCGGCATCAGGAGCGCCCCGAGCGCGAGCGAGGCGGTGAAGAAGACCCCGACGATGGTCTCAAGGGGGAGCGAGCTCTTGTACTCCACGAACCATATCCCTGTTACCGTTACTCCCAGGAAGACGACGGCCCCGAGGAAGGGGTTTATCTTGAAAAAAAGGGCGAGCGCCATGCCCGGGAGCGCGACGTGAGAGAGCGCGTCACCCACAAGGGCCATCCTCTTGAGTATGGCGAACGAGCCCAAAAGGCTCGCGCTCGCCGCGACCGTGGCGGCGACGAGTATCTGAAATACCGGTTCCTGCATCTATGGTCTTCCGTTTGGCCTCCCCGTATCCTCAGTGCTTGTGCTGGAAGAACGCCTTGTCCCCGCCGTACAGGCTCATGAGCTGTTGCGGGGTCAACACCTCTTTAGGGGCGCCGTAGCAGAGGCCTTTCCTGTTCAGGCATAGCACGGCCCCGGCGTGGCTGTAGACTATATTGAGGTCGTGCGACACTAATATGACCGTCAGCCCCATGTTCTGCTGAAGGTGGTATATCATCTTGTAGATCGATTCCTGCCCGGCTATGTCTATGTCGGCGGTCGGCTCGTCGAAGAGGAGCACGTCCGGGGAGCCTAATACCGCCCACGCCACCAATACCCGTTGCCTCTGCCCGATGGATATCTCGCCGAACCCCTTTTTCAATATCCCCGGATCGAGCTGAACGAAGTCGAGCGTCTCCCTTATCCTGGAGTCGCTCAAGGGCCTGATGCGCAGATGGAAAAACTCCTTTACCGTAAGCGGGACGTCGGTTTCTATGTCCATCCTCTGGGGGACGTAGCCCGTCTTTATCTGCGGGAGCCACTTTATCTCTCCCCTGTACGGGATGAGCCCGATAAGGGACTTCAATAGCACGGTCTTCCCGGCGCCGTTCGGGCCTATTATGGCCAGCACGTCCCCCTTGTTGACGTCGAAGCTGACGTCTTTGAGCACCGTGTTGCCGCCTATCTTTATGCAAAGGTTTGTTACCTCGAGTATCTTCATGGACAGATAAATATACTATATAACAAATCGACGTGTCAAGGTATTTGTCTTATCGTCTCTGTTGCCTGGAGTATTTTGCTTACGCATTGTCATTGCGAGAAGCATTCTTTTGCGACGAAGCAATCTCCAGGTGGTTGATTTTCCTTTTGCAGGTTCAGGTTTGTAGCCTGAACCTTGAAATTCCATCTGGCAACCACGAACTATTCGGGTTCAATTTGCAAGATTGAACATGCATAGCGAGCGCATTCCCCGCAGCTTGCTGCGGGGAGCTTCAACACGCCAGGGGCTACTGAGTTAAAAATTATTAAGCGAAGATTTAATCTGAATTAATACCGCTTGACATTTGGTTATAAAAGTGATACATTAAAACCGGTAAATACTCGGCAAAGGCAAGATGCCTTTGAGGGTGAGAAATCCGGGATTTAGAGGTGATGAG
>JACRLF010000110.1 GCA_016235365.1 Deltaproteobacteria bacterium
CCCTTAGGGTACCTCGCCGCGGCGTCGTCCCAGGGGTTGGGCTCCACCTGCTTCAAGCCGAGGGATATCCTCTTGGCCGAAGGGTCCACGTCCAGCACCATCACCTCGACGCCGTCGCCGACCTGTACCTTCTGGGAGGGGTGCTTGAGCTTTGTCCACGACATCTCGGAGATATGGACAAGGCCCTCAAGCCCCTCCTCAAGCTCCACGAACGCGCCGTAATCGGTTATGTTCACGACCTTGCCCGCGATCCTGGACCCGACCTGGTACTTTGAAGCCACGGTCTGCCAGGGGTCCTGCCTTGTCTGCTTGATGCCGAGGGAAATCTTGCCGTCCTCTTTATTGTATTTCAGTATCTTGACCGTAACCTTGTCGCCTATCTTCAGTATCTGCGAGGGGTGCGTTACCTTGCCCCAGGACAGGTCCGTAAGGTGGACCAAGCCGTCCACGCCTCCCAGGTCGATGAACGCGCCGTAATCGGTAATGTTCTTGACCGTGCCCTCCACGAGATTGCCTTCCTGGATGGTTGAGAGGGTCGTCTTTTTAAGCTCCTCGCGCTCTTCCTCGAGGAGGCTCCTCCTCGACACTATCACGTTGCTCTTGCGCCGGTTGTACTTGAGTACCCTGAAGGCGAACTCCTCCCCGATGAGACCGTCAGGGTTCCTCACCGGCTTGAGGTCGACCTGGGAGCCGGGCAGGAACGCGGTAATGCCGTTTATATTAACGTAAAAGCCGCCCTTTATCCTCTGCGTTATCGTGCCGGTAACCGGTTTGCCCGTATCCCCGGCCTCTGTTATCCTGTCCCAGACCTTTATCTGGTCCGCCTTTGCCTTTGAAAGCCCTATGTAGCCGCCTTCGTCCTCGCAGCGGTTGAGCATGACCGTTATATCGTCGCCGACCTTGACGGTGGGTTTGCCCTCCTTGTCGAGAAATTCCCTCAGAGGGACCTGCCCTTCGGATTTATAGCCGATATCGACCATGACGGAGTCCTGGGTAATCTGGACGACCTTCCCCTTGATAACGTCCCCTTCCTGGCGCTCCTGCTGCTTGGACTCAAAGAGCTCTTCAAAAGTGGAAGCATCACCAGCTTGAGGTTTTTCCTCTTTCCCTATCATCAATTACCGACCCCCTGTCTTTTTCTTTTAATTTCAAAAGGATATGTCAAGGATATCACACCCTGTTTTGAAGTGCAAATCATTTTACCATTCCTGCCGCCGTAATGGGGCGGCCTTTTAAGGGCGGGGCAAAGCCGAGCTATGAAACCTCCCCGGGCTTAAGACCCACGGGGTTTCAGAACATTAAAAAATAAAAGGCAAGTGCCTTGCCGACACTCCCCATCATCCATGGCGGGGTAACGGTTCGCAGGGCGCTCGGTCACGCCGGGAAGAGCGTCCTGAGCTTTTCGACAACGGCGTTTACGACCCAGTCCGGGGTAGACGCCCCCGAGGTGATGCCGACCTTCAAGACGCCGTCAAACCACTCCGGGCAGATCTCCTCCGCCACCTCTATGTGGTGCGTCCTGGGCTGGATAGACCTGCATATCTCCGCAAGCCTTCTCGTGTTCGCGCTGTTCTTGCCGCCCACGACTATCATCATCTCGACCTTTTCGGCGAGGTCCGCGCTCTCGCCCTGCCTTATGGACGTCGCGTTGCAGATGGTGTTGAAGACCTTCAGCTCCGCGGCCTTTTTCAAGCAACAGGTCACAACGGCCTCGAGCTTCTCCATCGGCAAAGTGGTCTGGGCCACTATCCCTATCTTCTTCTTTCGCGGCAGGTCCTTCAGCTCTTCCGGCGACTCAGCCACCCTGATGTCGGCCGAGCCGTAGCTTATGAGGCCCTGCACCTCCGGGTGCTCCCTCTGCCCCGCGACTATGACCGCATACCCTTCCCTGGAGAGCAGAGAGACAAGGTCCTGTGATTTTTTGACAAAGGGGCACGTGGCGTCGACTATGTTAAGCCCCTTTTCCTCAGCCGTCCCGTACTCGTCGAGCCTGACCCCGTGGGACCGTATGATGATAGTCCCCTTGTCCATCTCCTCGAGGCTATCCCTGGCGAATATCCTCGACTCCTCAAGCCTCTTGACCACCTGGGGGTTGTGGATTATCGGCCCGAGCGTATATATCTCGCCGTCCGTCTCGGAGGCGAACCTGTTGGCTATGTTTATGGCCCTCTTGACCCCGAAACAGAACCCCGAGGACTTAGCTACGAATATCTCCAATCCCGAGCCTCTCCCTGATATCGTTCAATATCAACCTTACGACCTCGTCTATGGACAGCAGGCCCGTGTCTACGTAGAGGGCGTCCTCGGCCATCTTAAGGGGGGCGTTCCGCCGCCCGGTGTCGCGCCGGTCCCTCTCTTCCATCTCGGCGCTTACCTCCCCGGAGGCGAACTCGCCCTTTAGCTCAAGGTGCCTTCTTCGCGCCCTCACCTTGTGCGAGGCGTCGAGGAAGACCTTGAGGTCGGCATCGGGGAATACGACGGTGCCGATGTCCCTGCCCTCCATCACGACCCCTCCGCCCTCTCCCGCCTTTCTCTGGACGGCCAGCAGGAACTCCCTCACCGGGGCCCTGGCCGAAGCCACGGAGGCGAGCTCTCCGGCCCTCTGCGTGCGCACGTAAGGGGTGTAATCCTTTCCGTTCACGCTTATCTTTTCCGTGGAGGCGTCGCAGCATACCGACGCTGTAGCGCAGAACCGCTCAAGGGCCGCGTCGCTCTCCAGATCGACCCCGGCCGAGTCCGCCGCAAGCGCGAGCGCCCTGTACATGGAGCCCGTGTTGACGTGCCTGAACCCGAGCCGTTCGGCCAGGAGCCTGCTTATAGTCGTCTTGCCGACCCCGCTCGGGCCGTCAACGGCGATGACAAGGCCTCTTTTCATCTCACCTTCAACCTCTCAAGCTCATCGAAAAAACCGGGGTACGATACATCGACGCTCCGCGCGCCGCGTATCTCGACGCCGGAACGCGACCTCAGCGCGGCTATGGCCATGGACATCGCTATACGGTGGTCCCCGAAGCTCTCTACAACGCCGCCTTCAATGTCGACGTCCCTTCCCTCTATTATTATTCCGTCCTCTTTCTCTGTATTTTTTACTCCGAGCGCATTGAGCGACGAGGCCATGGCCGCTATCCTGTCGCTCTCCTTGACCCTGAGCTCCGAGGCCCCGCCGATTGTGGTCACGCCGTCCGCGAACGAGGCCGCCACGCAGAGCGCCGGGAACTCGTCTATGGCCGGCAGGAGCTCCCCGCCGGTGATATCCACGCCTTTCAAGCGCGAGCTTCTGACGAGTATGTCGGCCACGGGCTCGCCGCAGACCTCCCTTTCGTTCAGTACCTCGATAGAGCCGCCCATCTTCTTGAGGATATGCACGACGCCTGTCCTTGCCGGGTTGACCCCGACCTCTTTTATCACCAGCTCCGATTCCGGGGTGATAAGCGCGCCCACCATGAGGAAGGCGGCGGAAGAGATATCGCCAGGCACCTCTATTTTACACCCGTAGAGCTCCTTTGTCGACCTCACCGTAACGGTGTTCCCCTTCACCTCGATATCCGCGCCGAAGAGCTTGAGCATCCTTTCGGTGTGGTCCCTGCTCCTCTCCTTCTCCAAAACCGTCGTCTCGCCGTCGGCGTAGATGCCGGCAAGGAGTATCGCGGACTTCAACTGCGCGCTCGCAACGGGGGTTGAGTAGCTTATACCCCTGAGCCTGCGGCCTGATATGGCGACAGGCAGGAGGCTGTTATCCTTCCTCCCGGCGATGGACGCGCCCATCTTAAGGAGCGGCTCGACGACCCTCTTCATCGGCCTCTTCCTCAGGGACGCGTCTCCGGTCAACACCGAGAAGAACGGCTGGGCCGAGAGCAGGCCCATGAGCAGGCGCGTGGTGGTCCCTGAATTCCCGGCGTCTATCACGTCCTCCGGCTCTTTGAGCGAGCGCATCCCCCCGCCTTCGACCACGACGGTCGATTCCTCCGTCCGCTTTATCCGCACGCCCATGAGCCTCAAGGCGTTGATGGTGGAGAGGTTGTCCTCGCCCGCCAAGAAGCCGTCTATCGCGGTAGTCCCCACGGCGATTGCGCCGATGATGACGGACCTGTGCGATATCGACTTGTCGCCCGGCACCCTTATCTCGCCCTTGAGCCCCTTTGCCCGCGTGGCCGAGGCGGAGCCGGAAAATATGTCCTTCTTTTCGTTTATCAATCTCTCTTCTCCGAAACGGTCTTACTTCACGTTCTTTTTCAGAAGCGAGTCCCGGACCCTCTTGGCCCTGTCAAAGTCCTCTTTGAGGCCTTTCAAGTCCCGGTCTTTTATCAGGCCCTTGAGCCTGTCGAGTCTGCGCTGGAAGCTATCTATCATCTCGATGATAGCGTCCCTGTTCATGGCGCAGATATCGCTCCACATCTCCGGGGAGCTTGACGCTATGCGGGTGAAGTCCTTGAACCCTCCGGCCGAGTAGCCGAGCGCGTCGGCCCCGGCGTCCTCCACGTCCGCAACGGTATTTACGAGGGAGTAGGCTATCATGTGCGGCAGGTGGCTCACGGCGGCAAGGACCCTGTCATGGGCCGAGGCTTCCATTATCACTACGCTTGCGCCAGCCTCCTCCCATACGGACCTCACAAGCCCAAGCGCCTTTTCATCCGTATCGGGCGTGGGCGTCAGGATGCATCTGCGGCCCACGTATAGCTCCGGGAATGCATACCGCGCCCCGGAATTCTCCGTCCCGGCTATGGGGTGGCCGCCTACGAAGTGAACGCCAGCGGGCATGATGGGCTCGACCTCGTCTATTATTGCCTTCTTCACGCTCCCCGCGTCCGTGACGACGCACCCCTGCTTGAGCGACGGGAGCGCCTTTTTTATGGTCTCGCCTATCTTGAGGACCGGCACGGCCACGAAGACGAGGTCCGCGTCCCTCACCCCCTCGGCCACGTCCAGGGTGGTCGAGTCCACGACGCCGAGCCTCTTTGCGTCCGCGAGGTTCTCCGTGCCGCGGCCTATGCCGACGATAGTCCCGGCAAGGCCCTTGCGCTTTAGCGCCAGGGCGAGCGAGCCGCCGATGAGACCTACGCCTATTACGGCGACCTTATTTAAAAAGAACCGGGGCATATCGTCGATAACCGCCATGCGCGCCGCGCTTAAATCGAAGCAAGGGCGCATGGCGGCGTTATTTATTCGCAACTTAAAGGACTGCTCCGCCAAGCTTTTTCAACAAGCATAGCGAGCGGATTCTCCGCAGCTTGTTGCGGGGAAGAGCGAGCGAATTACAAACGATAAATTCCTTGCTTGAAAATTCTCCGCAGCAAGCTGCGGAGAATTTTAAGGGGGCGCTAACAGGACCTTCCGACGGCGGCTGCCACCTTCCTCAGCTCATCCATCAGGGCGGCGAACTTGCTCGGCTTGAGGGACTGGGCGCCGTCGCAGAGCGCGTTTTCAGGGTCAGGGTGGACCTCTATCATGAGGCCGTCTGCGCCCACGGCCACGGCGGCCCTGGCGAGCGGGGCCACCAGCGCCCACCTCCCGGCGCTGTGGCTCGGGTCCACGAAGACCGGCAGATGAGTCTCCTCCTTGAGCACCGGGACGGCGCTTAAGTCCAGGGTATTGCGCGTGGACGTCTCGAAGGTCCTTATCCCGCGCTCGCACAGTATGATGCGGGAGTTGCCCTGCGCGGCTATGTACTCGGCCGACATCAGGAACTCCTTTATCGTGGCCGAAAGGCCCCTTTTAAGGAGGACCGGCTTTTTGGCCTTGCCCACTTCGGTCAGGAGCCTGAAGTTCTGCATGTTGCGGGCGCCTATCTGGATGATGTCCACGTACTCCGCGAACGTTTCGGTATCGCGCGGGTCCATCAACTCGCTTACTATCGGCATGCCCGTGGCCTTGCGCGCCTCGGAGAGAAACTTGAGGCCGTCCACGCCCAGTCCCTGAAAATCATACGGAGAGGTGCGCGGCTTGAAGGCGCCCCCGCGAAGTATCCGCGCCCCGGAGGCCTGCACCTGCCTGGCGCACTCTATCAGGGAATCCCTGGACTCAACGCTGCACGGCCCGGCTATCACCTGGACCTCAGCATCCCCGATACGTACGCCCCTGACCTCTATGACGGTATTTTCCTTCCTGAACTCCCGGCTAACGAGCTTGTAGGGCTTGAGGATAGGCATTACGTTCTCGACCCCGGGCAGCGCCTCAAGCGGGATGGAGGAGAGCAGGGCCTCATCCCCTATGACGCCTATTATCGTCCTTTCCTTGCCCTTGGAGATATGGACGGCAAGTCCGGTGACCTTTATCTTTTCCACCACGTGGTCAATATCATCCTGCGTGGCGTCTCTCTTCAGCACGATTATCATACTGCTCCCTCCGATTGAGTTTTTCTTCAAAGAAGCGCTACCGTTGAGTCTGCAAACCATGACAAGAAGCCCTGCTGACCGCTATCTCGGGCGCGCCACATCCGCCAACGCCTCTATGAAACGCCTGTTCTCCTCGGGCAGCCCAACGGATACGCGTATGTACTCCGGCATGTTGTAGCCGGCCATGGGCCTTACTATGACGCCCTTTTTAAGGAGGTCTTCGTAGACCTTTTTCCCGTCGCCGACCTTTACAAGGAAGAAGTTGGCCTCGGTCGGGACGTACTTGAAACCGAGCGCGGCTATCTCGCCGTAGAGGTAGACGAGCCCCTCCCTGTTGTTCTCCACCGTCCTTTTCAGATGGTCGGAGTCGTCAAGGGCCGCCATCGCCGCCGCCTGCGCTAAAGAGTTCACGTTAAAGGGCTGGCGCACCCTGTTCATGTAATCCACAAGCTCCGGGTGTGCCACCCCGTAGCCGATACGGAGGCCCGCGAGCCCGTAGACCTTTGAAAAGGTCCTCAATAGGACTACCGGCCTTCCGGCCTTCACGTACTCAAGGGTACCGGGGTACTCCTTGCTGCGCACGAACTCGAAGTACGCCTCGTCAACGCATACGATGCACTCTTCCGGGACCGACCCCATGAACTCTTCGAACTCGCGGGAGGTGATTATCGTGCCCGTGGGGTTGTTGGGGTTGGCGATGAAGACGACCCTGGTATTTTTATTGACGGCCCTCGACATCTCCCTGAGGTCGTGCCTCATCTCCCTGAGCGGCACCGTGACCGCCGTTGCCCCTACCGATTTGACGACTATCGGGTAGACGGCGAAGGACGGGTCGGCCATTACCGCCTCATCCCCCCTCCTCAGATACGCCCTGATAAGGAGCTCTATTATCTCGTTGGAGCCGTTGCCGAGGATGATCTCCCCACTGGATACGCCGAGGCGGCCGGCGAGCTTCTCCTTCAGATAAAAGCAGCTCCCGTCCGGGTACCTGTGGAGGTTGTTCAAGGCCCCGGCTATCGCCTCCACGGCCTTGCTTGAAGGCCCGAGCGGGTTTTCGTTGCTCGCGAGCTTTATCGATCCCTTTATGCCAAGCTCCCTTTCAAGCTCCTCTATCGGTTTTCCGGGCGGGTACGGCACAAGCGAAGAGATGTCGCCGGATACCGGCACCTTCAGCCCTTTTCTTTCTGTCAGCGCGGCCATGGTCTTTGGATGCGATATGCCCTTTCCGTTTTTTTAATTTTTCTTCAGCCCCTCGCAGGGTACTGGGTCTTCGGGTACGAGCCGAGCACCTTTAAAAAAGAGCATGACTCCCGCAGCTCCTCAACGGCGTCGACCACCTTTCTGTCGGTGATATGGCCGTCGAGGTCGACAAAGAAGCTGTACTCCCATGCCTTTGTCTTAAGCGGTCTGGACTCTATCTTCGTGAGGTTTATCTTCCTCTTCGCGAACGGCTTGAGCATGTTGTAGAGCGTGCCAGGCGCGTCCTTTATCGCGAACATCAGCGACGTCTTGTCAAAGCCGGTCTTTTTGGCCGTATGCCTGCCTATCACGAGGAACCTGGTGAAGTTATTGGCGTGGTCCTCGATGCTCTTCTCTATGACCCGGAGGTCGTAGAGGCTGGCCGCGGCCGCGCTGGCTATGGCCGCCAGCGCCGGGTCCTCGGAGGCCATGCGGGCCGCCATGGCGGTGGATGAGACGTCCAAGACCGCCG
>JACRLF010000111.1 GCA_016235365.1 Deltaproteobacteria bacterium
AGAGGGAAAGGGTTGAGGCAAGAGAGGCCGGGACATTGACAATGTTGGATGCCGGGCGGTTCAGAGATGGACGTTACGGTTAACTCGCTGAATAAGCCCGAGGGCTTATGTCAGGCCCAAATGGAAAAGAGGTTACCATGACTGAACTGGATGAAATAAAAGAAAAACTGACCCCTGCGGCAAGACGCGTCCTTGAGGTCGCCATAGAAGAGGGCAAGGCCCGTCAGCACTACTATCTCGGCGTGGAGCACCTGTTCCTCGCCTTCGCCAAGGTAGAGGAGAACTTCTTCAGGGAGGTCATGGAAGACCTCAACCTCGACGTCTACCATGTCATGAACTTCCTCAACGAGCACCTGAACGTCTCCCGCCAGTACATCGGCCTGGGGCTCAAGATACCGCCCGCCACGCGCAACGTCTTCAGGCTCGCGCGCGAAGAGGCGCAGAGATGGGGCAGGGAGGAGCTCGACTCCACCGACTTATTCATCGCGATATTCCAGGAGAACCACAGCCTTCCGGCAAAGGTCTTCCGGAGCTTCGGCCTCGACCCCGATTACGTGATGAGAAGGATCACCGTAAAGGTCAGGAGCAAGGAGGAGATGGAGGAGGAGATAAAGAAGAAGTACGAACTCCCTCCGAACCTGAAGCACTTCGCGGTAAACCTCAACAAGCTCGCCCGTTTCGACAAGCTCCCTGTGGTTATCGGCAGGGACGCCGAGATAGAACAGGTGATGGAGATACTCTGCCACGTAGACCGGAGCAACTCCGTGATGATCATAGGAGAACCCGGAGTCGGCAAGACCGCGGTCGTCGAGGGCCTCGCAAGAAAGATCGAGCTTGAGCCCAAGAAGGTCCCCAAGAGGCTCAGGGACAAGCAGATAGTGAACCTCCAGATGAACTCCGTCGTGGCGGGCACTATCTTCAGGGGGATGTTCGAGGACAGGATAGAGAAGATAATAAAGGAGATAAAGGAGAAGAAGAACATCATCTTCTTCATAGACGAGGCGCACACGCTTATAGGCGCCGGGAGCGCCATGGGCGTGCCCTCAGACGCGGCCAATATATTCAAATCGACACTGGCAAGGGGCGAAGTGCAGATAATAGGCGCCACCACCCTGTCCGAGTACAAGGAGTTCATTGCCGAGGACGAGGCCCTGGCCAGGAGGTTCCGCCTCGTCAATATCGCTGAGCCGAACGTGGAGGAGACCAGGAAGATACTCTACGGCATAAGGTCCAGGCTCGAAAAGAACTACTCGGTCACCATAGCCGACGAGTCCATAGAGACCTCGCTGGACATGAGCCGCAGGTACATGAGGAGCCTTAAGATGCCCGACAAGGTCATCGGGTGGCTCGATACGGCCTGCGTGAAGGTCGAGATAAACAGGCCCGAAGAGCCGGTAAAGCCCGACGACGTCATCGAGGTCATCTCCCAGGAGACGAAGATCCCCAAGGACATGATCTTCAGGGACACCACCGGCAGGTTCAAGGACATGGAAAAGGTCCTCGCCAGGAGGATCATCGGCCAGAGGGAGGCAATAAACGCACTGTCGAAGAGACTGAGGCTCAACAAGGGGCCGCTAAAAGAGAACTATTCCAAGCCGGACGGCGTGCTCCTCTTCCTCGGGCCCACGGGTGTCGGCAAGACCGAGCTCGCCAAGGCCCTCGCGGAGTTCCTCTTCGGGGATGAAAAAAAGATGATCCGCGTGGACATGAGCGAGTACAAGGACTCGGCCGTGGCCGTGGACAAGCTCATAGGCATGCCCAGGGGCATAGTCGGCTCGGAGCGCGGGGGGCTCCTTACCAACCCCGTGCGCGAGAACCCGTATTCCGTCGTGCTCCTCGATGAGATAGAGAAGGCCCACCCATACGTCCTGAACCTCTTCCTCCAGGTATTTGACGAGGGCTGGCTCACCGACGGCAGGGGCAAAAGGGTCTACTTCAGCGACACGGTCATCATAATGACCAGCAACCTCGGTTCCGACGAGTTCAAGAAGTACGTAAAGCCGCTCGGGTTCCTCGCCGACGGGCAGAAGACCAACGAGCTCAAGAAGAACATCATGAGGGAGGTGGAGAACTCCTTCAGCCCCGAGTTCCTCAACCGTATAGACGACATAATCGTCTTCTCGCCGCTTACGAGGGACGAGGTCAAGCAGCTTACCGCCATGTACCTTGAAAGGATCAGGGAGCACATGGAAGGCTACGGCAAGCACATGGCCGTAACCGAAAAGGCCATTGACGCCCTCGTGGACAAGGGCTACAGCCAGAAGTACGGCGCGCGGTTCCTGAAGAGGCACGTGGATGAGAAGATAAAAGTCCCCATAACGATAAAGTGGAAAGAGGGGGACTTCTTCAAGGTGGATGTCTCCGGCGACGAAGTCACCATAGAAGTTGCTTCAGCCGGAGAGCCGGCTATGATATAATCTATCGGGGTTCAGACTTATAGAAATTTCGGAACGATGAACCACCCCGGAGCAAGCTCCGGGGTATCCGAAGAGATTTACGTTGAAGCTCCCCGCGGCTTTTCCGCGTGGAATCTTCGACATATAAGGAAGTATCTATTTCTATTCGCTCGCTTGACCCCGCAGCTTGGGCTTAGGAGAATGCGCTCGCTATGCATGTTCATAACTTGCGAAGCAAGCTTCGAGGAATTATACCCGAGGAAACATTAAAATTCCCTGTAGCAAGCCGCAGGGAATTCGCTCGCTATGCTTGTTAAAAAATGAACCCGCCGAGGGATTAAGAACCCCGGGGGTTGCGGAACGATAAAAAATCTCATACCGGAAAGAACCCACGCCATGATAAAGAAGATTCTGGTCGCGCAGGACGGGTCTGTCTACTCCAAATCCGCTTTTGAGTACGGGGTGTGGCTCTCCAGACGTTTTGAGGCCTCACTCGCCGCAATCCACGTGGTCGATATCGTCTCTCTCGAAGGCCCCTTCCTGCACGACCTCTCAGGCTCCCTCGGTTTCGAGCCCTACGTCAATTTCTCTTCGAAGATGAAAGAGGTGCTTGAGGCAAAGGGCAAGGAGATATTGTCCTCGTTTGAAGAAGACTGCAAAAAGGCGGGGGTCGAATGCACCACGGGGGTTGCGTACGGGATAGTGCCCAACGAGATCTGCTCCAAGGCCAACCTCGCGGACCTTGTGATACTCGGCAGGCGCGGCATAAACGCCCGCTTCGAGTACGGGATGCTCGGCTCGACTACCGAAAGCGTATTGAGAAGCTCCCCCAAGCCGGTCCTTGTGGTCCCGGAGGGTTTCACCGAGCCTAAGAACCCGATGCTCGCCTATGACGGCAGCCCCAACGCAAGCCGCGCCATGCACTACGCGGCTGAATGGTCAAAGACGCTCTCCCTGCCCCTGACCGTAGTCACCGTCAGCGGCGCGGAGGACGGGGACACGATCCTGAAGAACGCGCAAGATTACATCAAGCCTTACGGGGTGGATGCAAAGCTTGTCAGGCTCAAAAACGACCCGCCGGTGGAGATAGAGCGGTACTACAGGGAAAACGGCCATGACCTGTTATTCATGGGGACATCCCACCATTCAAAGCTCGTCGAGATGGTCCTTGGCAGCACTACCGAGCATGTGATGAGGACGGTAGGGGGGCCGTTCTTCCTGGCCAGGTAGAAAAGCGCCGTTGACGTACTCGATGAACATACATAGCGAGCGTATTCCCCGCTAGCCAAGCCGCGGGGTCAAGCGAGCGAATAGAAATAGAATTTCCTTATATGTCGAAGATTCCCCGCGGAAAAGCCGCGGGGAGCTTCAAACCTCAGACGGACGTGGCTTCCAGAACACTTAAAAAGAAATAAAACATCAACCGCCTCATGATAGAAAGCAGGCTTCACGATAGAGCCTGCTTTTTTCATTTTCCGCCGGTCTTCCGCCTCAAAAAGATTGACTTCCC
>JACRLF010000037.1 GCA_016235365.1 Deltaproteobacteria bacterium
TTTGTCGTCTCGGCGTTCGTCACTGCGGCGTACGGACAAAGTACGCCTCATTCCTCACTTTCTCGACTCCTCGCATCTGTAACTTTTTGAGCAACCTGTTCTATTTTGAGTTTTTCCGCATCCTGCTATAAGGTCCGGCATCCGCTCCATCATGGAGAGAATCTCCTCCGTCACTCGCGGCAAGCCGCGTATTTATTACGCCAGCATAAAACATTAAATCTTCCTGTATATCGAAGAGGCGACCTTGACGAGCGGGAGGTCGAGCCCGTTGAGCGTCTCGGAAAGCCCGATGCAGAGATACCGGCCGGGGCCGAGGCACTCGCAGAACTTCTCGAAGAGCCTCTTCTGGGTCTCCTTGTCGAAATAGATTATAACGTTCCTGCAGAAGATGATGTCGAGCTGCTCCCTGAAGCCGAAGTCGTCGTCCATGAAGTTGAGCCTGCGGAACCTCACGCGCTCCCGTAGCTCCGGGGATATCCTCACCAGCCCGGCGGAATTGTCCCTGCTCCTGAGCAGGTGCCTCCTTCTAAGCTCCACAGGCACCGGCGTGATCCGTTCTTCATGGTATATGCCTTTGCTTGCCGCCTGAAGCACCCTTGTGGATATGTCCGTAGCGATGATGGAGAAGTCGAAGCCGAGGCCCGGGTGGCGCTGCGCGAACTCGCTTAAGACCATAGCCAGCGTATACGGCTCCTCGCCGGAAGAGCACCCGGCGCTCCATATGACGAGGCTCTTTTTCAAGCCCGCGCCCCAGGTCCTGACAAGCTCCGGGAGCGCGTAGTTGAGGAGATATTCGAAGTGCTGCGGCTCCCTGAAGAAATCCGTCTTGTTCGTGGTCACCAGGTCGATCATGTGCACCAGCTCCGCGTTGAGGCCGTCGGGGCTGAAGAGAAAATCGCAATATTCCCCGAAAGACCCCATCCCCAGCGAGCGCAGCCGTTTCTGTAGACGTGACTCCAGGAGCGGCCTCTTCGACCCTGGCATCTTTATGCCGAGCTCGGACTGGATGAAGGCGCTCAACCGGTTGAAGTCTTTTGGGGACATCTGCGTAAGTCTCATGATCGTTGCTCAGGACTGAAAAGAGGCACGTCTGTTAATCCCCTGCAACAGGCTGGCCGGGGGTTTGAATATACACAGCGAGCGGCACGGCCCGCGGCTTGGGGCTGGGGGGCTTCAAGGTTTGTCAGGCGGCGCGACGCACTGCCGGCGTTACGGCCTCTTCCGGAGCGGGGTGCGGACGCGGGTGCGCCCTTCATGCCCGTCCACCGGCTCGGCGCGCCGCGCATGGAACCCGGGCAATCTCCCTTCAGGAAGCTTCCCTGCCGCGCTGCATGTCCTGGACGATGGCCAGCTCGTCATCCGAGAAGATCTTGTCTATATCGAGGATGATTATGAACTGGTCGTCGCGCTTGCCCATGCCCTTGATGAAATCGGTATGGAGCCTGGTCCCCAGCCTCGGCGCAGGCTCTATCTGGTTCGGTTCCAGCTCGATGACCTCCTGGACCGAGTCCGCCAGCGCGCCGAGCACGAGCTTTTCTCCGTCAATGGTTATCTCCACTATTATGCTGCACGTGTTCACGGTCTTCATCGTCTTCGACATCCCGAACTTGAGCCGCATGTCGATGACCGGCACGACGCTGCCGCGCAGGTTTATCACCCCGCTCATGAAATCGGGCGTCCTCGGCACTTTCGTCACCGAGGTGTAGTCCAGCACCTCGCGCACCTGGGTTATATCGAGCGCGAATACCTCGTCGTCGAGCTTGAACGTAAGGTACTGCGTTGTATTGGTTATCGTAGAGACGCTCATCTCGTCCTCCGCTTAATATTTTACGAACTCGTTGTCTTCCGCGTCGGCGCCGACCGCCAAGTCGAGCGCGACCCCGCCGCCGGCGGCCGCGGCCCTGGGCCTGGCCAGTTCGTGGGGAATGTGCCCCACCCTGGCCTTGGGCGCCTGCCTTACGGTCCTGGCCGGTTTTAACTGCCTGACGTTAGATTCGCTCCCGGACGCCTTGAAGAAGGCGATGGTCTGCTGGAGTTGTTCCGACTGCGAGGAAAGCTCCTCGGACGTCGAGGCGAGCTCCTCGGCGGCGCCGGCGTTCTGCTGGATGACCTTGTCGAGCTGCTGCAGGGCCTTGTTTATCTGCTCCGCGCCGCTATTCTGCTCGCCGCTCGCCGCGGTTATCTCCTGGACGAGCTCGGAGGTCTTCTGGATGTCCGGCACAAGCCTCGTGAGCATATCCCCGGCCTTCTCCGCTATCTGGACGCTCGTCGAGGACAGATGGCTTATCTCCCCGGCGGCGGTCTGGCTCCTTTCGGCGAGCTTCCTCACCTCGGAGGCCACGACGGCGAACCCCTTGCCGTGCTCGCCTGCCCGCGCCGCCTCTATGGCCGCGTTCAGGGCCAGGAGGTTGGTTTGCCTGGCTATCTCCTCTATTATGGATATCTTGCTCGCTATCTCCTTCATGGCGCTTACGGTCTCGGCCACCGCCTTGCCGCTCTTTCTGTCTGATGTTGGAGGTCATCTCCTCCATGGACGACGAGGTCTCCTCTATCGACGCGGCCTGTTCCGTCGCGCCGTGCGATATCTGCTGGGCGCCGGAGCTCAGTTCCTGGCTCCCGGACGCGACGTTGTCGGAGACGGTGCGCACGTCCGTGACCACGCTCCTGAGCTTATCGACCATGTTCTTCATCGCGGAGAGAAGCTGGCCCGTCTCGTCCTTGCCCTTTACCTCTATCTCGGCCGTGAGGTCTCCCTGAGAGAGCCTGTCGGCCACCCCCGTGAGGACGGCCAGCGGCCTGGCTATCATGCTCGTAAGGAGGATGATGAGGCCGGCGGCGATGAGTATCGCTATGATGGTGGCCACTATTATCACGGCCGTGATCCTGCGGTACATGGCGTCGCTGTCCTTATAGAGCTGCTTGGCCACCTCGTCCTGTATCGCCAGGAGCCTCTGAAGCTTCGCGTCGGCGGCCTTGAACTTGACGGCCGCGTCGGTGGCGGCGTTCTGCTTCGCGTACTCGAAGTTGCCGTCGAGCGCGGCCTTGTAGGTGCGTGTCCTCGACTCGTCGTACTCCCTCCACGCCGGCTTGAACTCCTCGAACACCTTCTTTTCTTCGGGGACGAGGTAAGTGGCCCCGTACTTGTCGATAAGGGCGTTTATCTCGGCCTCTTCCTTGTTGGCCTCGCTCCAGATCGCCTGCCTCCTGGCAACGTCGGCCTCGTTCACTATCTTGAGGGCGCCCATCCTCAGGCCCGAGAGGGCCGTGTTTATCTTGCCGAGGTCCACCAGGGGCACGAGCCTGTCGTCGTAGATGGACTGTATCATCCCCTTCATCGCCATTACGCGGGTTATGCTGAGGGCGCCGAGGCCGACAAGGAAGATTATGACCACGGCGAAGCTCGCCATAAGTTTTGTCTTTGTTTTCAAGTCCCTGAAAAAATTCATGATGTCCTCCTGTTTTTTTGTGACTCCCCGTGGCTAAAGTTGTTTTCTAAGCCCCTTTCCGTAGCCTTGACGGGCCGCGGATGTCCGCGTCCGGCGTTTGACGGCGCATCCCGCCCTTTTATGAGACAGCGTTTGAGGTTCATGCCGCGTCCACCGTCTGTACAAGCCTCGGCACGTCTATTATGAGAGCGACCCTGCCGTTGCCCATTATAGTGGCCCCTGATATGCCCTTTACGTCCCTGTACACCTTGCCGAGCGATTTTATGACCGTCTGCACCTCTCCGTACAGCTCGTCGACGACGAGCCCGGTCTTCTGTCCGGCGTACTGGACGATCACGACGTTTTCGTGGCTGGCCGCCGCGCCCTCCGCCGAGAAGTACTCCCTCAGCCGGATATACGGCAGGACCTCGCCCCTCAGGTTCATGTAGCTCCGCCTGTTGGCGGCCTCCCTGTCGGCCTCCGAAAGCTCGACGCACTCGACCACCATGTCGAGCGGGATGACGTAGAAGGAATTGTCCACATCCACCATGAACCCGTCGATTATCGCGAGGGTCAGCGGAAGCCTTATGCGGACCGTCGCGCCCCTGCCATCCTCGCTTTCCACCTCGACGGTGCCCCTGAGACCCTCGATGTTCCGCTTCACCACGTCCATGCCCACGCCCCTTCCCGAGAGCTTCGTTACCTCCTCGGCCGTAGAAAAGCCCGGCTCGAATATCAATCCGAAGAGCTCCCTGTCCGAGAGCGTCTGCCCCTGGCTTATGAGCCCGGCATTGAGCGCCTTTTCCGTTATCCTCCCGCGGTTGAGGCCCCTGCCGTCGTCGGAGACCTCTATGACGATGGACCCGGCGTCGTGGTACGCGTTCAGGCGGACAATGCCCTTTGGCGGCTTCCCGGCCTCCACCCTGGCCTCGGGTTTTTCGATGCCGTGGTCGGCGGCGTTCCGCACCAGGTGCATAAGCGGGTCGTTTATCTTCTCCACCACCGTCTTGTCGAGCTCGGTGTCGCCCCCGGATACGGCAAGCTCTATCTCCTTGCCGAAGTCGCGGCTTATGTCGCGCACGACCCGGTTGAACCTGCTGAACGTGTCGCCTATGGGCACCATGCGGATCTTCATGGCGCTGTCGCGTATCTCCTCCACGAGGCGCAGCATCCCGGAGGACGATTCCATCAGCGCGCCGTCCTTTATCCTCTGCGAGTGCTGTTCCATGTTGGCGCTCGATATGACAAGCTCGCCCACCAGGTTCACCAGGACGTCGAGCTTGGCGGCGTCTATGCGGATGGTGAGCGCCTCCCTGGCTTTCGCCACGAGGTTTTTCTTCTGCTTTTCGAGGGCGGCGTCCACCATCTCCGGGTAGACCATGCCCGCATTGACCATTATCTCGCCTATCAGCGCTTTTCCCCGGTGGTCCTCGTCCGCACCGGCCTTCTGGAGCTTAAGCGCCTGCTCAAGCTCCGACTGCGTCAGCGCCTTGCCCCTGACAAGGATCTCTCCCAACATGGTGTCGGACTCCGGCAGGCCCCTGATCAGCTCCACGTAATCGTCTATCCTGCTGTGGGGCGGGAGGATATGTATCGCGCAGTCGTCTTTCACGAACTCGAAGACGTCGCTTATGGCCTTCTTGTCGAGGTCGCTCCTGAGGTCTATCTCAAAGCCCAGGTAGCAGCTCTCCGGGTCCATTTCAGCCTGGGCCGGCATCGCGTCGCACAGGGTGGAGAGGCTTGTTATCTCGCCGAGCTTGCCGAGGTAGTTGAGGAAGGATATCGGGTCCATGCCGTTGCGCAGGACGTCCCTGCCGAACCGCAGGGATATATGCCAGGCGTCGGTCTCGGCCTTATCACCCTCCGGCCGCGGCCCCGCGGCCTTCGGGGTTTGCGCCTTTTCCTTCGGCTCGTTGCCCGCGGCGGCCCCGTTCAGGAGCGAGTTGACCTTTGCGGTGAGCGCCCGGTCCCTCTGCGCGACCCCGGCCGGGAGTTCGGCCTCTCCCGCGGACGCGAATTCGAGAAGGCTCGATATATGGTCCCTGCATTCGAGCATCAGCTCTATTATGCCGCCCGTTATCGGGATAGCCCCGTCGCGCGCCTGCGAGAGCAGGTTCTCTATCCCGTGCGTGAACTTCTCGACGGATTCGATGCCGACTATCCCGGAGGAGCCCTTGATGGTGTGGACCGACCGGAAAAGCGAATTTATCCTGTCCTGGTCGTTGGGCGAGTTCTCCAGGCTCAGGAGCGAGTCCTCCATCTCCTGGAGCAGCTCCACGCTTTCAGATAGGAATGTCTGTAAGATTTCCGTTTCCATGCGGCCTCCCGTTCCCCTCCGCCGCCTTCACGGCGGCCCCGACGCTATGCCCCCAAGTCCTCGAAGTGATGGGCCAGATTGTAAAGCTCGTATACGGAGCGCGTCGCCTGGCTGTGCGATACTATCTTCAAACCCCTCTTGAGCCTGCGCGCCTCGCGTTTTGCGAGCAACAGGAGCTGCACGCCGGACGTGTCCATCTCGATCACCTGCGAGAGGTCTATACGTATCTCTCCGGCGCTCCCCAGGCATTGGCCGAGGCCCCTTTTTATGTCAAAGGCGTTATAGATGGTCATCTCCCCCTCTATCCGGACCATGCACGCCCCTTTTTCAATCGTTGCGTCGATATTCATCAGCGCGCCTCCGCGTTTCAGGGCAGTATCAGTTTCGAGACCGCCTCGAGCATCTGCTCCGGCTTGAAAGGCTTCACCACCCATGCCCTGGCCCCGGCGAGCCTGCCTTCCTGCTTCTTGGCCTCCTGGGACTCCGTCGTGAGCATGATAACGGGCGTGAATTTGTGGCTTGGCAGGGACTTCAGGTTCTTAAGGAACGAGATGCCGTCCATGTTGGGCATGTTCACGTCGCACACTATCAGGTTTATCCTCTGGCCGATGAGCTTGTTCAGGGCGTCCTTCCCGTCGCAGGCCTCTATGACGCCGTACCCGGCCGTGGAGAGGGTGAATTTCACCACCTGCCGTATGGAGGCGGAATCGTCTATCACCATTACCGTCTTGGACATCTAAGACCTCCCTTTGGTCCCCGGACGTTAAAAGAACGTGACCCCGCCTTCGGCGGCCTTTTTCCCGGTGGCCGCCCTAGCGGCTGTGCCGCCGTTTTTGACGGAGCCGACGGCCTCTCTGTGGATATCGCGCTGTTTTTCCATGACATAGCGTTGCATCACCTCGCCGGTATTGAATTCGGGCAGCTTGCACGGCGGGGCGCACTTGACGGTGTCGTGCATGCATTTGCTCAATGAATCCACGAACCCGTCGGCCGACGCAAGCGTGCCGGTAACGAGCTCTATCTGCTGGCGCGTTATGTCCTGGAACTGCACGTCCGCCAGAAGCTCCCTTGCGTGGCCGGACACCTCC
The DNA here is from genome assembly GCA_016235365.1 of Deltaproteobacteria bacterium. Classification (GTDB taxonomy): domain Bacteria; phylum Desulfobacterota; class GWC2-55-46; order GWC2-55-46; family GWC2-55-46; genus JACRLF01. The sequence continues at coordinate 6,831 of JACRLF010000037.1, forward strand.
CGGCCGCTTGTGTGCACCTGTTCGATAGTGCGGCTGTTGAGGTCGTTAAGCTGCTTGTAGCTTTCGCCGAGCCTCGCCAGCTGCGCTTCCAGGCTCATAAGGATGCCGGCCTCCTGTTTCTGGTTCCGCTGGTCGAGCTTTGAGGAGAACTGCGTCTCCACTTCATTGGCCATCTGCGCGATGGCGTGCCCGATCTTCGACGCCGCCTTTTCCGACTGGCCGGAGAGCTTGCGCACCTCGTCGGCGACTATGGCGAACCCTCTGCCGTGCTTGCCGGCCCTGGCCGCCTCTATCGCCGCGTTGAGGGCGAGCAGGTTGGTCTGGTCGCTTATCTCACGCAGGAGGTCGACGAGCGACGTCATGGACTTCGACCTCTCGGCGAGAGTGATGACTATCCTGTAGTCCTGCTCCATATCGTAGCGGCGCTTCTCTATGTATTCGCGGAGGTCGTCGATGGTCTTCTCATTCGCCGTTATCGTCTCGTTGGACCTGTCCGCCAGCGACTCGCTCTGGGCGTGGAGAGAGTTCAGCATGTCGTTGAGCGAGTTTATGGAGCCGTATATCTCCTGCGCCTGGCCTATTATCCTGTGCGCCGCGCTGTCGGTCTGTTCCGTGACGTTGCCGAGATGGGCGGACGTCAGCCTGTTCACTTCCTTGAAGGCGCCGAAGAAACGCAGTGTCTTTTCCTGCCGGAGCTGGAAGTGCTCGCTGCCCCCGATAATCTCATCCACGAGCGCCTGTTCGTTCCTCGCTATCTCCATCAAGGGCTTCGAAGACCATTTCAGCGTCATAAAGAGGACTATCGACACTCCGAGCACGACCCAGAACGCGTCTTTTATCCAGTGCGAGTACGGCTGAGAGATTATTCCATAACTGAAGAAATCTATCTGCGCGCCGAAAAGGACCTCTATCACGCCGGGGATTATGAGCGCCGCAACGGCCGATACGATCATCGTCTTCTTGTAGGCCGGAAGATAGATGAAAAGGAATTTATCCGATCCGTGTTTCTTCTGGTCTTTCATGGGGAGTTCAATCTTTTCATGAGACGGCGCAAAGGCATCTGTTTTAACGTTCCACACCGGTATGACAGGAAAATATCTCCCAGCGGACACCCGGCGGCTCGCCGCGGCGCGGTTCATCCGGTTTTCAAAATACTTGAACCGCCATGGGCGCGGTCCTGGCGTCCATGCGGTCATTTTTTCTGCGTAGCTGTCCTGCGGCGGGCGATGCCGCTCACCACCTTCTTCGTTAGAAAAAAAGGCGAATTTTAGCGTTTTCTCACAATACATATCGAGGCTTATGCTCGGGGTCAAGGCCCTTTCGCCCGCCCGTCCCGTTAAAAATAGGTGACCTTGCCTTCCGCCGCCGCGCCTCCGTTGCCGGGCGTGCGCCTGGTATGTTTCAGGTTGACGACCGTGTTGTGGATGTCGCGCTGCCTCTCCATCACGTAATGGTCGGCGATGGAGTCCACGTCGAAGTCGGGGAACCGGGAGGGGTCCGCGCACATCGGCTCGCCGCCGATGAACCGGCTGAGCGAACCCATATAGCCGCCGACCCCGTCAAGGGTCTTGAGGACAAGCTCCATCTGCTGGCGCGTGATGTCCTGGAACTGTATGCCGGCCAGAAGCTCAAGGGTGTTTTTGCTGACGTTCTGCCCGCTTGCGCTTATCTGTTCCGTGATGTTGTTATTGAGGCCGTTAAGCTCCTCGTAGCCTTTGCCGAGCCTTGCGAGCTGGGCCTCGAGGTTGGCGAGTATCCCGGCCTCCTGCTCGTAGTTCTGCTGGTCGAGCTTTTTGCTGAACTGGGCCTCTATCTCCCCGGCCATCCGCGCCATGGCCTCGCCTATCTGGGAGGCCGCCCTTTCGGAGTGGAACGAGAGTTTCCTCACCTCATCGGCCACCACCGCGAAGCCCCTGCCGTATTCGGCGGCCTTGGCGGCCTCTATGGCGGCGTTCAGCGCAAGGAGGTTCGTCTGGTCGCTTATGTCCCTGAGGATGTCCGCCAGCTTTATCATCGATTTGGCCTTGTCGGCCAGCGTTATGACCGTGTTGTGGTCGTTCTTGACCTCCTGCCTGCGCCTCTCTATATACCCGCGGAGGTCCTCGATGGTATTCTCGTTGGCGGTGATCGTGGCGCTCGACCCGGCGGAAAGAGCCGTGCTCTGGCTGCGGATGGAGGCGATCATGTCCTGAAAGAGCCCCATCGATTGGCTTATCCGTTGCGCCCGGTCTATTATCTTCCCGGCGGCCGCCTCGGTTTCCTTTACGATGTTTTCGATGTGCGCGCGCGTAAGCGAGTTGAGTTCGTCCTGCGAGCCGAGGAAACGCAGGGTCCTCTCCTCCCTCAGCCGGTTGTGCTCGCTGGTGGAGTACAGGTCTTCGAGGAGTTTCTTTTCGTCGCCGGCGATATTCATCATCGGCTTTAAAGACCACTTCAGCGTTATAGCGAATACTATCGCGACCCCAAGGATCACCCAGAACGCATCTTCAGCCCACATCGAATATGGCGGGCTCAGGATGACCGCGACGTATGAGTCTATCCAGTCGCCGATGGTTACCTGCACCACGCCGGGGATTATTACGGCCGCCAGCGCGCTAAAGAGGACAAGCCGCTTATATGCCGGCAGATGGAGGAATTTGAAGCCGGCGTATTTCTTTTTGACGTTGTTTTTGTTTGAATGGCCTGCCATGTAAGCTCCGTCCGGATTTCGTAGCCCGTCCTTTGAAAACGGCCGTAAAGCCCCGGGAGGTTTCATCGGGGCTGAGACTACGACATCGCGGTCGTCACGCTTAACCATTATTTCGGAGAGACCCCAAAGCGCCTGAATAGTCCAAAAGATTGATTTCAGGCCGTCCAGAGGGTTGATTTTCAGAGGGGGGTGATTTTGGTTGAAACGGGGGTTTAGCGCTTATTCAAGGTGCGTGGAGAGCGCGGGGCCTGATGGAAAAGCCACGGGGAATCTTTGGCGCGGGGGATATCAATCCTTGTACAGCACCTCTTTTATCTTCAGCTTGAGGTCTTCGGACCAGAACGGGTTGCCCTTCTGTATGAACCCCTTCACATGGAGCTGGAACCACTTCGGGTCAAGGACGAGGTCGTCTATTATGTCCTTTCCGGTGGTTATTATCGCGGGTATATGGATGCCGGAGTCGGTTATCCTCCTGAGGAGCTCTTCGCCGTCGAGCTTGGAGTCCGGGTCTTCGGAGTTCTTGAGGTAGAGGTCCGTCACGATAAGGCTTACCTTGCCCTTGCGCAGGATATTCAACGCCTCGGTGGAGTTCTTTACCGCGAAGAGCTTCAGGTCGATGTCCTTCAGGGCGTTCTCCACCATGCGCCTGGCCAGCATGTCGTCCTCTATCAGGAGTATGGTGTCCTGGGCGGGGGCGGCATGGATTGCCTCGGCAACCGGCTTCATTGCAACGGCCGGCCTGGCGGCCGCTGCGGTTACAGCCTCGGTCTCGAACCCGGCCTCCCCTTTTCTCAGGAAGTGCTGCGCGCCGCACCGTACGCAGTTTATCCGGATGCCCTTTTCCCACTCCGGGAGGATTTCGGCCGGGACCCAGAGCCTGAACCTGGTGGAACACTCCGAGCAGCTAACCTCTATGGGCTCTTTTTTCTTGGCCATCTTGGTCTCTTTCAGGGCGCCGGTCTGCACTTTTTCTCCGTCTTTTATCTCCCGCGCCTGATCCGCCGGAAGCAGGCGCGGCGCGGTCATGGAGCGCAATAGCCGCCGGATGCCTTTGGGGTGGCTTCCGGTGGAGGCAGGGTCCTTTTATAGCCCGTTTTTCACGCCTAACTACGCAAATTCTCAGTTTAACTTAATAAGACAGCGGTGTCAATAATTCTATGGAAAGGCGCGGCGCGGCTTCAAGGAGTATGTTGTAATGGACTGTTATTATGGGTTATTATTTTAGCAGGCTGCTCAAAAAGCCCCATCTGCGGTGTCGTCATCGTCGTTCGTCACTGCGGCGTACGGAAAAAGTACGCCTCATTCCTCACTCCTCGACTCCTTGCATCTGGAGCTTTTTGAGCAGCCTGCGAGAATTTCGAGTTTTTCGGCAACCTGTTAGAGGCACCCTTAAATCCATATAGCCAGGCTCAACGGAACTCCAGATATGAGCAAAGAAATGCTTGAGGAGACCGTCTCCCATATAAAAAGAGGCGTCCCTGTCCTTACCGTAAACGCGCGGCTCTCTCGCCATATCGCAAGGGCGTACGATTTGAGGATGAGGCAGGAGGGCAACTCGCTATGGCAGACCCCCATGATACTCCCGCTTGCCTCATGGTTGGAGAGGCTCTGGGAGTCCGCCGCATCCGGCCAGCCGCTCCTCGACGGCTTGAGGGCCGGTGTCCTCTGGGAAAAGGCGGTCCTTGGCGCCGTTAGGGCCCTGCCCGGCGTGCTCATCACGCGCGGTGTGGCTCAATCGGCTTATGAGGCGTATTCGCTCCTCAAGGAGTACTCCGTAACACTCCCTCAAGGGGGGATATATCTGACCGAAGAGGCCAGGGCCCTCTGGAAGTGGGCCGGGATATACGAGGCGGAGATAAAGAGGCTCGGCTTCATCGACGGGCCCTCTCTATTCAAGGCGGTTATTGACCTTATGGACAGGGGCAGGGTCTGCCCCCCTCCTTCGTTGGTCATGGCCGGGTTTGACGAGCTTACGCCAATGACGGCCCGCCTTGTCGCGGCCCTTGAAAAAAGGGGGACTGAGGTCATATTCCGGCCATCGCCTTTGCTCGGGCCTGATTCCGCAATAAGCCTGCCTGATATGTCCGGCAGGCTTATTGTAAGGCCGTGCGCGGATGAGACGCAGGAGGCTGTCCAGGCCGCGAGATGGCTTAGGTCTATCGCCGCCTTAGGGGTCAGGGCAGGGGTGATAGTCCCGGACATGAAGCGGTACAGGGATATCATAAAGAGGGAGTTCAGGGCGGAGCTTACGCCGCGGCGGATACTCGTGGACGGGGAAGGCGACGATATATTCAACAAGCATAGCGAGCGGATTCCCCGCAGCTTGCTGCGGGGAGGAACGAGCGAATTACAAACGATAAATTCCTTACTTGAAAATTCTCCGCGGCTTGCTGCGGAGAATTTTAATATCTCGCTCGGCGTGCCGCTATATGAGGAGCCGCTTGTGAACTCCGCGCTCGTGGTGCTCTCTATCGGAGGCTGGAGGGAGGATATCTCCAGGCTCGGCTCCGTTTTGCTCTGTCCGTACTTCGCCTGCGCCGACGCAATGGCGCTCGCCGGGGTCGATGTCGCGCTCAAGGAGGCCAACAGGCTCAAGGCCGGGCTTGAGGACGCCAGGGCGCTCGCTGGAGGCGGGGCGTTGAAGGCGCGCTTCGGCGAATGGATAGCCGCCTTGAGAGAGGCGCCGAAAAAAGAGCTGCCCGGCTTCTGGGCCAAAAGTTTCAGCAGGTTCTTGAAAAGGGTCGGCTGGCTCGGCTCCATAAAGCTTAGTAGCCGCGAGTACCAGGCGTTTGCCGCATGGAACGGGCTGCTTGAGGGGCTCTCCGGCCTCGACGACCTGCTCGGCAGGATAAGCCGGGCCGAGGCCGTATCGAGGCTCGCGTCCATGGCCAAAGACAGGATACACCAGCCGGAGAACCCGGATTGCGGGATAGAGGCGCTCGGCCTGCTTGAGTCCGCCGGCATCCGCTTCGACCACGTATGGATAATGGGGTGCCATGAGCGCTCGTTCCCGTCCCAGCCCTCGCCGAACCCCTTCATCCCCCTCTACCTTCAGAAGATGCACGGCCTCCCGCACTCGAGCCACGAAAGGGAGTTGAGGTTCGCTAAGTCCGCCCTCAAGAGGGTGTTCGATGGCTCAGGGGCGATAACGGCGAGCTACCCGCTGAACTCCGACGGGAAAGAGGCGAGGCTGAGCCCGCTTCTGAGCGGTTTGAACGGCCGTATCGCGGACTCCGGGTTCGCCGCCACGAGCCGTCTCAAGGACCTGAGCCGCAACGTCTGCGCGCTCGAAGAGATGCCGGCGGAGCCCCCCATCCCCGTGCCGCCGGAGGAACGCGGGCGGTTGACGGGCGGCACCGAGATAATAAAGAACCAGTCGCTCTGTCCGTTCAAGGCCTTTGCCACGCATAGGCTCAATGCCAGGGCCATAGCGATCCCCGACTTCGGTTTGAGCGAAAGGGAGCGGGGCGGCATACTCCATATAGCGATGAAGCTCTTCTGGGAGGCGCTCGGCGGGTCTGAGGGATTGAAGGGGCTCAAAGATGGCGGCGGCCTCGACGGCTTCATACACGATCTCACGCTCCGGGCCTTCACGCAGGTCAACCTGTACCCGCCGTTCTCGGACCGGTTCTTAGAGATGGAGCGGGAACGGTGCGAGGCGCTCCTCAAGGAGTGGGCCGGAATCGAGTCCGGAAGGGAGCCTTTCGTGGTAAAGATGGTCGAGCGGAGGGCGGAGATAGATATAAACGGGCTCAGGATAAAGGGGCGGCTCGACAGGGTGGATACGGTTGGTGGCAAGGGCGACGTGGTCATCGACTACAAGAGCGGGGTCGTAAATAGGAAAGACTGGCTCACGGGGCGCCCGAAAGACCCTCAGCTCTTGATCTACAGCCTCTCCGGGAGGTTCGACGCGATATCCTTTGCGAGGGTCGTGCCAGGGGAGTGCAGGTTCATAGGGATATCAAGGGCAGGGGACCTCCTGCCCGGGGTTAGAGCGCTTGAGCGGGACAGGATAACGGGCGCCTTCGGTGGGGACTGGGACGGGCTCATGGCCTTCTGGAAAAAGACCGTGGAGGACCTCGCCGCCGCCTTTCTCTCAGGCGTTGCGGACGTAGACCCCGTGGAGGCGAGAGGCCGGAACGGCACATGCGTGCATTGCGACATGGCGCTCCTTTGCAGGGTCGTGGAGATGGACGTTTCAGGAGACGCGGACGACGGCAACGGGGACGGAGACGGCGATGATTGAGCATATCGAGGACTTGAGGGAGAGGGAGCGGGCCATAGACCCGTCCGCTTCATTTATCGTGCAGGCCCCGGCCGGCTCCGGCAAGACCGAGCTTCTGATGCAGAGGTATCTGGGGCTACTCTCAATCGTGGAGCGGCCCGAGGAGGTACTCGCCCTTACCTTTACGAGGAAGGCCGCCGGGGAGATGGAGCAGAGGATATCCGGCGCGCTCGTCAAGGCGCGGGAGGGCAAGGCCCCGGCAACGACGCACGAGGAGAAGACCCTGGGGCTCGCGCAAAAGGCCCTTGAGAGGGACGCTCTGCTTGACTGGGGGCTTATCGAGAACCCAGGCAGGCTCAAGGTGCAGACCATAGACTCCTTCTGCTCCTCGATAGTCAGGCAGACGCCGCTGACCTCGGCCATAGGCGCCCACCCGCTCATCAGCGACAACCCCAGGGAGCTTTACAATGAAGCGGCGAAGAGGACCGTGGAGCTTGTGGACGAGGACTCGGCTGACGGCGAGTCCGTCAGAAAGGCGCTCAGGCACCTCGACAATTCGGTAGGCGCGCTCACCAGGAGGCTCGTCATCATGCTCGCCAAAAGGGACCAGTGGTTAAGACACGTCAGGCCGGGCGCTCCTGAGGCGCCGTTGCGGAATAACCTCGAAGGCTCGCTCCAAAGGATAGTCGAGGATTACCTCGGCCGCGTCCTCAAGGCGTTCCCGAAGGACCTCCCCGGAGAGATCAACGCGTTCATCGAGTGCGCCGGGTACGCCGCAGGCAACCTCAACGACGGCTCTCCGATAAGCGCCCTTGCCGGGATAACCGGGCTCCCTGCCGCGTGCGCGCGGGACCTCCCTCTGTGGAAGGGGATAAGGCAACTGCTGCTTACGGATAAAAATACCTGGAGGAAGACGGTAAACAAGAATACCGGCTTCCCGCCGGATAAGACCGATGAGGCAAAGGGCATGAAGGGGCTAATCATGCAGGTGATCGAGTCCTTTGAAGTGCGCGACGGGCTTTTAAATGAGCTTTCCAGCATCCAGTACCTGCCTGAGCCGCGTTACAGCGATGAGGAATGGGAGATATTGAGCGCCTTGCTCCATCTCCTCCCGGTCGCGGAAAGAGAGCTTGCCGGGGTCTTTGCCGAAGAAGGGTCGGCCGACTTCCAGTCGATATCGATGGCGGCGCTCTCCGCCCTCGGGAGCGAGGATGAGCCCACCGACCTGATGCTCGCCCTCGACATGAGGATCAGGCACATCCTTGTGGATGAATACCAGGACACGTCGCGCACCCAGCTAAAGCTCCTTGAGGCCCTTACGCGCGGGTGGGAGAGGGGGGACGGCAGGACGCTCTTTGTTGTGGGGGACCCGATGCAGTCGATATACCTCTTCAGGGAGGCGGAGGTCGGGCTCTTCCTCGACGCCAGGGAGAACGGCGTCGGCACGGTCGAACTTGCCCCGCTCACCTTAAGGAGCAACTTCAGGTCCGGCGCTAAGATAGTGGAATGGGTGAACGGCTCCTTTGAGGCGGCGTTCCCCGTTGAAGAGGATATATTCATGGGCTCAATCAGGTACTCCCCTTCGAGCGCGGTCAGGCCCTCCTCCGGCCCGGCCGTCGGCGTCGTCGTCACCGAAGGCAGGGACGGCATTGAAGAGGCGGCAAGGGTGGCTTCTATAATAAAGGGCGTCGGCGGGGATGAGAGCGCGGCAATACTGTGCAGGTCGCGCGGCCATCTTATCGAGATAATAAAGGCGCTCAAGGCCGAACGTCTCAAGTACAGGGCGCAGGAGATGGACGCGCTCTCGGATAAGCCGGCGGCGAGGGACCTCCTTGCGCTCCTGCGCGCCATAAGCCACCCATGCGACAGGGTGGCGTGGCTTGCGGTATTGAGGGCGCCGTGGTGCGGGCTCGGCCTCGGCGACCTCTACGCGCTTTGCGCCGGGGACAGGACAAGCCCCCTGCCGGCGCTCCTAAATGATGAAAGCCGGTTGTCTTTGCTCGGCGATGACGCGAGGGCACGGCTCCTGCCGGTATATGAAAAGATGAGGAGGGCGGCGGCTCTGCGGGGCAGGGTGGAGCTGCGGGACCTGCTTGAAGGGTTGTGGGTGGAGCTCGGCGGCCCCTCCTGCGTTACCGAGGAGTCCTCCATGAAGGACGCCGAGGCGTTCTTCGACATAGTCGGCTCCGTGAGCGTCGCCGGCGGGGTGGACCCGCTGAAGGACGTGGAGGCGCGCGTCCAATCGTTCCGTTCGCCGGAGAGCGGCGCGATGGAGGCCAACGTTGAGCTTATGACCATACACAAGGCAAAGGGCCTTGAGTTCGACCACGTCATCATCCCCGGGGCCGGGAGCCCGCCAAGGAGAGAGGAAGAGAGCCTGCTCATGTGGCTTGAGAGGGGGGACGACCTCCTGCTGGCCCCGGTCAGGAAAAAGACAGGCGGCATGGAGAGCCCCATATACGGCCTCCTTAGAAAGATAGACAGGGATAAGAGGGAGATTGAAAAGACCCGCCTCCTCTATGTCGCGGCGACAAGGGCGAAGAAGAGGCTATATATCTTCGGGCACGTCAGGGGTGCGGCGGAAGGCGGGTTCTCGATAAACCGGCAGTCGCTCCTCTCAACGATAGGGCACGTGATTAAGGACGATATGATAACGAGGCGGACCGGCCCTGTGGATAACGACGCGGACGAGGGCGCGGGGCAGAGGCGGACGCTGCGCCTAAAAAGGCTCCCGTTGTCGTGGAGGCTGCCTGACGCCGCTCCGCCGGTACGGACTGACATGGGCGCTATCGAGAGGACAGCCGGTCAGGAGCCGCTATTTTACTGGGCCGGGGAGGAGATAAGGCACTTAGGCACTATCGTCCACAGGTACCTCTGCAGGATAGCCGGGGAGGGGTTGGCCCTATGGGACAGGGACAGGGTCGTCGCGGAGAAAGGCAGGATGGAGGCGTCGCTTTGCGCGCTCGGCCTCGGACGCCGCAAGGCGAAAGAGAGGGGGGCGGAGGCCGCGGATATACTCCTTAAGGCGTTGGATGACGAGCGCGGCAGGTGGGCGCTCGAGGGCCATGACGAAGGCTCGGTGGAGCTGGCCCTGACCGGGGTAGTGGACAACGAGATAGTGCGCGTTGTCATAGACAGGACGTTTGTGGAGGAGAACGTCCGGTGGGTGATTGACTATAAGACGAGCCGGCACGAGGGCGGGTCGCTCGAAGGGTTCCTGCAAAGCGAAAAAGAGAGGTACACGGCCCAGCTTGAAAAATACGCTGAACTGCTCAAGGCCGGTGGCGAGACAAGGGAGATAAGGAAGGGGCTGTACTACCCGGCCCTATCCGCGTGGGTGGAGTGGTAGAAACAACCGTGCCGTCAGGAGGAAACTCCTGACGGCACGGGAAATAAGGCCATAGGATGAGCTGAGGAACGAAGCGCATCGTTCGAGTTGCGTGGGCCGCTTCTTTTTTAAAGTCTCTCCTTCACGAGCTGATCCACCACGCCGGGGTCGGCGAGCGTTGAGGTGTCGCCGAGGTCATCGGTATTTCCCGTGCAGTCAGGAGTTTCCTCCTGACTGCACACTTCATCAGCAAGCCGCTCACTTCCCCTCCAGCCGCTCCAGGATGAACCGTATCTGTCTGTCGCCGGGGGCCTCCCTGAGCGCGGCCTTTGCCGGGCCTTCCCGCCTCTTTCCGGGGGGAGTCCTTCGCGCTCCGGCGGCCTGTTCGGGTACGCGGTCGGCGGGGTCATCCGCGGTTCTTTTGATATTTACCATAGTCAATGTTTTGTGGTATAGTTCCGCGAGGAGGTGATTCCCATGCGTCAGGTTATTCTTTCTCAGGATGAAGACGGCAGGTGGGTTGCCGAGTGTCCAAGCCTGCCCGGCTGCGTAAGCGACGGCGCAACGAGAGATGAGGCCGTCGAAAATATCAAAGAGGCTATCGGGCTTTGCATCGAGGCCCTCAAGGAAGAAGGCAGGCCGGTCCCGGAGGAACGTTTCAACACGCTCCTTGTCGCCGTATGAGCAAGCTCCCTCAAGTCTCAAGCCGTGAATGTATCTCCGCCCTCGAACGCGCCGGCTTCCGTGTTGTCCGTCAAAAAGGCAGCCACGTCGTGCTTCACCGCAACAACCCTTTTGCTCAGACCGTGGTGCCGGAACGTAGAGAGATCGGCAAGGGTCTGCTCCGTTCCATCCTGCGTCAAGCCGGTCTCTCCGCCGATGAGTTCCTGAAGCTCCTTTAATATTTCCTTCGGGTATAATTCCCCGCATCTTGCTGCGTATAATAAAAACAGATACTCCTTCGGATACCCCGTAGCTTGCTGCGGGGTTGTTCATCTCCTTATTGCGCCGTCAGGTGTTTCCTCCCGACCGCGCCGCTCACTTCCCCTCCAGCCTCTCCAGGATGAACCTTATCTGCCTGTCGCCGGGGTTCAACCTCAGGGCCTCCCTGAGCGCGGCCCTTGCCGGGCCTTCCTCATTGAGCTGGTAGAGGAGGAGGCCGTATGACTTTGCGAGGTTCGAGTCGTTGGGGAACTTTTCTACGCCTTTTTTAAGATACTCAAGCGCCTTTTTGTTATCATCCATGGACTGGTACGAAAGCGCAAGGTAGTAGTACGCCGTAGGGCCCTCTTCTATCTTCAACGCCTCCTCAAAGGCGGAGGCCGCCCCGCCGAAGTTCCTCTCCCGGTAGTACTTCCCGGCCTTTATGTTAAGCTCCGCGAGCTTCTCTTTCCGCGCCTCAGGGGTTAGCGTTGAATAGGGGTTTATGATGACGTCCACAGGCTTGCCGGAGGGGTAGGGGGAGTCAAGGGTCTTTGATATCCTGATATCGCCCTTGAGCCTCATCTCATCGAGGTTCACGGAGCCTAAGTAGTTGTTGCCGGGCGTGAGAGTCGCGCCTGATGAGTCGATGTTCACCCCGTTGCCGTAGACGTTGTTCTCAATCATCTCGGGGCTTGAGCTAAGGACGACAAGGGCAATAGTGTTCTGGGTTATGTCGTTCCTTTTAATCGAGGGCATTGAATTGTCGACGCGCACGCCCTCGGAGTTATGCCAGATGGTGGAGCCCGTGATAGATGGGGACGGCGCCCCGTAGGAGACCAGGCCCGCCCCGTTGTACTCTATGATGGAGTCTGATATCAGCGTATCGCTGTTCCTTATGGAGACCCCGGCGTCCGCGCCCCTGACCCTTGCGAAACGGAGGCTACTCTTGCCGCCCTCGATCGATACGCCCTTGAACCTCTCTTCAGGCGTCTTTGGCAGGAACTCCACCATGAGGTCCTTTTCGCCGTTGGCGGCCAGCGCCCCCATGACCCTTAAAGACGCGCCCCTTTCAAAGAACACCTTCACGTCCGGCATGGCCGTGAGGGTGACGCCGTTTTCAACGACAATATCGCCCTTGACGAGGTATGAGCCAGCGTTCAGGGTGGTGTCCTTTTTTATCCTTTCAGGGAGCACGACTATCTCGCGCTCCCTCAATGCAAGCCTTATCGCCTCCGACCTCTCGCCGAGGTTGCCGGCAGAGTCCACAGCCGCGACCCTGTAGTAATAGCCCTGTTTGGGCTCAAGGCCCTTGTCGGTAAAAACGGGCTCCTCCGTAAACCCCGCTTCCTCGAACTCCGAAAGCGGTTTTGTGCCCTTGAATATCCTGTAGCCCTTGAGGTCGCGGGCCGATACCGCGACCCACGCGAGCTCCACCCTGTCGGTAAAGGCCCGGCCCTTGAGCCCTCCCACGGCGGGCGGGGGCGTGGTGTCTATCGTCAGGAATCCGCTTATGTCGAGCCACCTCGACTCCTCCCCGCCCGGCCTCCTTAAATATACGATGACGGGGGCCTCATTGACGTTGTCTCCGGGCAGGGCCGTGTACTCTCCGAGGTACTCGCCTGGGGAGACCTCCTTCATGGGGAGCGCCTTCTTGAACCCGCCTATCTCAAAGAGCCCGATGAGGCCCTTTTCGCCCTCCATCGCCGCTTTCACGGTCTTGCCCTTGCCAAAGGGGCTTTCCTTCGCGTTCGACATGGCGTTTTTGATCACGGGCGCGTCCTCGACCTTGAACCCCTCCGGCGCCGGCACCTTTTCGTTCAACTTCCAGCCGAGCTCGTTTATAACCCTTATCCGCTGGATATCCCGCAGGTTCATGGCGGTGGAAACTATCGTCATAACGGCCCCGATCGGAGAGAGCGGAAGCCCTCCCTCGTGGTACCTCGCCGCCTCCTTTATCCTCCAGAGCTCCTGCCCTGTCCGGGCGTCCACCATCCAGACCTCGGCCTCCACCCCCATCTGGGAGTAGGCCACGGCAAAGACCTTCTTGTAATCCGTCACCCTGCCGTAGATGAGCCCCTGCGCCCCCACCGCCTCTGCGACGTCCTTTGGCGGGATATCAAAGACGGTCTTTCCGGACGACCTTTCGAGAAGCGCTGTCTTTTCGTCCACTACCGAAGGCTCTATGTCCCCGAAGGGCTTGGAGCTGAAGTGGTTGAAGAAGCTTTTGCGCACCGGGGAGGCGAGCCCTATCTCGTCGGTGTCGTTTCCGAACGGAAGGACGGCCACGACCTTCGGGTACCCTGCCGCGGATATTGGAACATCTTCCTTTGCCTTGACCGTCTGTTGCGTTGGCGCGCAACCGTAGAATACGCAGGATATCAGGAGGAAGACGGAGACGTAAAAGGTTCTTCGGTGCATGGGGAGCGCTCCATTTCTTACATGCGCGTGTAGAGCCAACAGGCCGGGACGGCCGCCGGGTTTCCGGGCGGGCCGCGTCAAGCGAAGGTGGGGAAAACTGAGGGTATTTTAGCGGGCGGCAGGTGCGTTGTCAAAATAAATATTCCGGGCGCGGACGGGGCCTTTTCAGGTTATCTTCTATGCCATCGTGGGACAAAGGACGGACAAGGTGGATTCCCTAATATTTGGACTGATATCCAAATCGTTTCGGGTGGCGAAACACTCGGCTATCCTACTCAAAAGCCCCTTGCCCTTTTGGAAAGAATCATTCAGGCTTCCAGTAATGAAGGCGACGTTGTCTTAGACCCTTTCTGCGGTTGCGGCACGGCTGTCCATGCGGCGCAAAAACTCAATCGTCAGGGGCGCGGGGGGTTGACTTTCAAAAAAGCAAAGGTAGAAGAAAAACAGCATATTCAGAAAGATTTTTTTAAGAATATTTTTGCCGCGCGGACGGCGGCGCGGGTTTGCCATACTGCTTTTGGCCAGGGCTGTTGAAAAAGAACCTTTACTGTAGTACAGTAGCTTTACGGAGGTGATACCATGAGGCACGTTATACTTGAGTCAGCCGAGGAGGGCGGCTACACGGTATATTGCCCTTCTCTGCCGGGTTGCGTGAGCGAGGGTGAGACGGTAGAGGAGACCCTTGAAAATATCAAAGAGGCTATTGAGCTTTACATCGAAAGCCTTGTGGAGCACGGGGAGCCTGTCCCGCCGGATGTTGATTTGAAGGTCTATTCAGTCGCCGTATGACCAAGCTCCCGGTCGTCTCGGGCAACGAGTGCGTTAAAGCCCTCATACGCGCCGGTTTTGATATAGACCGCCAGAAAGGTAGCCATGTAATCTTGTATAAAGACAACCCCAAAGCCCGCGCCGTAGTCCCCAACCATAAAACCATCAAAAAAGGCACACTCCGGCAGATAATCACAGACTCCGGCTTGACAATCGAAGATTTCTTGAAATGCCTTTAATGTTTCCTTCGGATACGCCGTTGCCTGGCACGCGGGTGGTTAAGTATTTTCATTCCTTGCGTCTCTTGCGTCTTTGGGGGAGGGTAAATCATGGCGCGCCTGGCTGGGCTCGAACCAGCGGCCTACTGCTTAGAAGGCAGTTGCTCTATCCTACTGAGCTACAGGCGCGTATCGATTGGATAATTAAGGTCTATTGATTTCGATGGTCGGGGCGAGAGGATGGATAGCCCTTCGGGCTATCGCCGGCAGGGAATTTGTCTCTTCCATTGCCCGCCGCGCCTACGGCTACGCCGGGCTCCCGGTCGGCTTCCGCTCGTCGCCTTCCTGGCTCCTCGCTCCAGCCGCGCCGCCTCACTTCCGGACGCGTCCATGCGTCCTCTTCCTCGCTCCGCTCGGCCTCTATTCCTCGGCATCCTGCCTCGTCATTCCGGCCACGCGCCTTCACTTACGGCCGCATCCCTGCGTCCTTATCCTCGCTTCGCTCGGCGTTCAGGCGTTGCGACTGCGTCGCCGCTCGGCGTCTTTCGAATCCTCATCGAATCCTTGTCTATATTTAAACTGGTCGGGGCGAGAGGATTCGAACCTCCGACACCCTGCTCCCAAAGCAGGTGCGCTGCCAGGCTGCGCTACGCCCCGGACATGAATATGATTAATTAGCACATCGCACCATATTTTTCAACTCCTTTGTTCAAGGATATTGTGATAGGAATTATAGGCGGCCGGGAAAAGGCGGGCGTGCAGACCCCGCACACGACCGACCGGCCTCCCGTCTTGCCGGACGTATCGACCCGTTGGCCGTTCATGCCGCGTCATTGCCTTCTCAGGCCCCTTGTGGAGCGGGGATTCCGGGGATACAATTCCCTTGACACGAAAATCTTTTTTGTATACTGTATACAATACATCGGGCAGAACGAACCGTGAGATTCCGGGCGTCATCGATTACGCCTTTTTGCAACCCCGGTACGCTCCGCATCTTTTATTTTCAGACAGATACGATCCGGATAAAAGAACGGCCTGTGCAGGATAAAAAACCCTTTTCAAGGAGGTCTGAATTGGCCAGGAAAAAGATATCGGTAATCGGCGCGGGTCATGTAGGCGCGCATACCGCGCTCTGGTTGGCCCTTAAGGAGTTAGGAGATGTCGTCCTTCTCGACATAGTGGAGGGGGTGCCGCAGGGCAAGGCCCTGGACCTCATGGAGGCCTCCCCGATAGAGGGTTTTGACTCGAATATCATCGGGACGAACGACTATAAGGACACGGCGGGCTCGGACGTCGTCGTGATAACCGCCGGCATCCCCAGGAAGCCGGGGATGAGCAGAAGCGACCTCATAAACACGAACGTAGGCATATTGAAGGCGGTAGTGGAAGGGGTGGCCAAATACTCCCCCAACGCGCACATCCTCGTGGTGACGAACCCGCTCGACGTGATGGTGTACGCCGCGTGGAAGATGAGCGGGATGGAGCCGCACAAGATAATGGGCCTCTCCGGGGCGTTAGACGGATCGAGGATGCGCGCGTTCATAGCGATGGAACTCGGGGTCTCGGTGGAGGACGTCCACGCAATGGTCATAGGAGGGCACGCCGACGAGATGGTCCCTCTACGGAGGTACGCCACCGTCTCCGGCATACCCGTGGCCCAGCTCTTGAGCCCTGAGAAGATGGACGCCGTCATCGCCAGGACCAAAAAGGCCGGCGGAGAGATCGTGGCGCTCCTGAAGACCGGCAGCGCCTACTACGCCCCGTCCGCGGCCGTGGCCGAGATGGCCGAGGCCATCATAAGGGACAAAAAGAGGATTATTCCGTGCGCCGCCTACTGCAACGGCCAGTACGGGGTCGACGGCCTCTTCATAGGGGTCCCCGTGATGGTGGGCGCCGGCGGCGCTGAAAAGATAATAGAGGTGGAGCTCGACAATGACGAGAAAAAGGCGTTCATGGGGTCGGTTGCCGCGGTAAAGGGACTGATAGCGGATCTGAAGATCGGTTGAGGCGCTGTAAATAACACCAGAGGGTTTGACGTCTTGAGAAAGATTAAGGCTTCGGATATAACGGATAAGGTCAGGGACCTCTGCATAAGCGCGGCCTACGACCTCGAGGAGGACGTGGCCGCCGCCCTGAAGGCCGCGTGCGTCAGGGAGGCGTCCCCGCTCGGCAAAGAGGTGCTCGGCCAGATAGTCGAGAACTTCGAGATAGCGCGCAGGGAGTCCCTCCCCATGTGCCAGGACACCGGGATAGCCGTATTCTTCGTGGAGGTCGGCAGGGAGGTCGAGCTCGACGGGTCCCTTGAAGACGCCATAAACGAGGGCGTGCGCCGCGGCTACAGGGACGGGTACCTGAGAAAATCCGTATGCCACCCCCTCAAGAGGGTGAATACGGGAGACAACACCCCGGCGATAATCCATACCTCGATAGTGGAGGGGGACAGGCTCAGGATAAAGATAGCCCCAAAGGGCGCGGGCGGCGAGAACATGAGCAGGCTCAAGATGCTCAAGCCGGCGGAGGGCGTCCCCGGCATCAAAAAATTCGTCGTCGAGTCGATAAGCGAGGCCGGCGGCAACCCGTGTCCGCCGATAGTGGTGGGCGTGGGCATAGGCGGGAGCTTCGAGAAGTGCGCCATGCTCGCAAAGAAGGCGCTCCTTCGGCCCGTCGGGAGCGCGAACCAGGATGCGGAACTGGATGCCCTTGAAAAAGAGCTTCTCGATATGGTCAACGGCCTGGGCATTGGGCCTATGGGCTTCGGCGGCACAACCACGGCTCTCGCCGTCCATATAGAGACCTACCCATGCCATATCGCAAGCCTCCCGGTGGCCCTGAACATACAGTGCCACGCGGACAGGCATAAAGAAGCAGTGATTTAAAAAACGTCAACGGCTTATCCGTCAGGGCGATAACGGATGGGCATGACGCCAAGCGGAGCAAGGGATACGATCATGACAGAGCCGATAAGGATAACCCCCCCGTTGATTGACGCGGACGTGGAGAGGCTCAGGGCCGGGGACAAGGTCCTGATAACGGGCGTGATATACACGGCGCGTGACGCGGCCCATAAGAGGCTCATCGAGCTCATCGAGAAGGGCGAAAAGCTCCCGATAGAGTTGAAGGGGCAGATAATATATTACGTCGGCCCCACGCCGGCCAAACCGGGTCAGGCTATAGGGTCCGCCGGGCCCACGACGAGCGGGAGGATGGACGCGTATACGCCAAGGCTCCTGGAGTTAGGGCTCAAGGGCATGGTCGGCAAGGGCGGCCGGAGCAAAGAGGTGATAGAGGCGATAAAGAAGTACAGGTGCGTCTACATGGCCGCCGTGGGCGGGGCCGCGGCGCTCATTGCCAGGTCGATAAGGAAGGCCGATATAGTCGCGTATGAAGACCTCGGCCCCGAGGCGATAAGAAGGCTTGAGGTGGTGGACTTCCCGGCCATAGTGGCGAACGACGTGCACGGCGGGGACCTCTTCGCCCAGGGCGTCGAGAAGTACAGAAGGGTATCATAGGCGTCGCTGATATTACGGCGGAGGGCAGGGGTGCAATCGATATGAAGCTAAAACTTTCTCAAGCCGATATAGACGGGGCTGAAGTCCAGCTCATAGAGCGCGTCAGCGGCGAGGAGATGAAGAGGTGCTACCAGTGCGGCAACTGCTCCGGCGGCTGTCCGGTGGCCTACGCCATGGAGGTCCCCCCGAGCCAGATAATGAGGTTCCTGCAGTTGGGCATGGTGGATGAGGTGATGGGCGCAAACTCGATGTGGGTGTGCGTGGGTTGCCTTCAGTGCTCATCGCGGTGCCCGCAGGGCGTAAGTGTGGCCAGCGTGCTCGAGGGGCTTAGGCAGATAACCCTGAGAAAGGGCACGGACAAGACCAGGGTCGCGGACATCCCGGCCCGGTTCCTTGAAAAGGCCCCGCAGCAGGCGATAGTGTGCGGGTTCAGGAAGTTCGTAAGCTGAAAAAAGCCCATTGAAAATGCAGACACCCAGGGTTGAAACCCCTGGGTTACGGAACGATAGAAAAATGAAGATACCATACTACCCGGGGTGCACCCTCAATACGGTAGCCAAGGGCTTCGACGCCTCGGCGCGGGACTCGGCCCTGGCAATCGGGTTTGAGATGGCGGAGCTGCCGCAGTGGAACTGCTGCGGGGCGACGTTCCCGCTTACGCCGGACAACCTCATAGCCCTCTGCGCCCCGGCCAAGGTCTTATCCAATGCGCGCAAAGAGGGGGACACGCTTACGACCCTGTGCTCCGTGTGCTACAACGTCCTTAAGAGGACGAACAAGGTCTTGAGGGACGACAGGGAAAAAAGGGGCGTCATAAACGGCTTTATCGAGGAGGAGTACGACGGGTCCGTCAACGTAGTCCACTTCCTCGAGGTGTTGAGGGACAGGATAGGTTTTGATAAGGTGAAGGAGGCCGTAAAAAGGCCGCTCAAGGGGATTAAGGCCGGCGCGTACTACGGGTGCATGCTCCTGCGCCCATTCGAGGATATCGGCATAGACAGGGTGGAGAGTCCGACGGTATTCGAAGACCTCTTGAGGGCCATCGGGGCCGAGCCCGTGGAGTTCCCGAACAGGATAGAGTGCTGCGGGGCCCACCTCGCCATGAATAACGGGGAGATAGTTGAAAGGCTCTCCGGCAACGTGATGACCTCGGCGGTCGCCTGCGGCGCGGAGCTTATCGTAACGACCTGCCCGCTCTGCCAGTATAATCTGGAAAAGAGCCAGGGCGGCGTGGCGCAAAACACCCCCGGATACAACGAGGTGCCGATAATCTACTTCACACAGGCGCTGGGGCTTGCCCTGGGCCACGATATCGAAAAGCTCGGTTTTGAGAATAACGCCTCTGACGTGATGGGGCTCCTTAAGAAAAAGGGGATAGTCTGACAGAATAAGGCAACCCCTAAGAAATAATTATTCCGTCATTGCGAGGCTGTTTTGTAGCCGAAGCAATCTCCCGGCGCGCCCCTATGTCTTATGAAAGACAATACTTATGTCTACATAATGACGAACAAATGGAATACGGTCGTTTATACGGGCGTAACGAACGATCTGAAAAGACGCGTTTTTGAGCACAAGGAAAAGCTGGTAGAAGGTTTTACAAGGAAATACAACATAGATAAGCTTGTTTATTATGAAGTCTTTAACGACCCAGAAAACGCCATCGCGAGGGAAAAACAGATTAAGGGCGGTTCCAGGGCCGGTAAGATAGACTTAATAAATAGTCTTAATATGTCCTGGAGGGATTTGTACGACGAAATATGAGATTGCTTCGCCTCCGGCTCGCAATGACGGAAGGCGTCCGTAGCAAAACGGGTTTCGATGCAATAAACATCTTTATGAGCAACCATAGAGGTCTACCATGCCGAGAATAGGCGTTTTTGTCTGCCAGTGCGGCAACAACATAGCGGCCACGGTCGATACCAAAAAGGTAGCCGAGGAGATGGGCAGGCTCCCTGGCGTCGTATACACGTGCGACTACAAGTTCATGTGTTCCTCGCCGGGGCAGGAGATGCTCAAGCAGGCCATCAAGGAGAACAACCTCGACGGCGTCATCGTCTCCGCCTGCTCTCCCCACATGCACGAGAAGACATTCAGGAAGGCGAGCGAGGCCGCGGGGCTCAACCCCTACCGGTGCGAGATAACGAACATCCGCGAGCAGTGCTCATGGGTCCACCACGACAGGACAAAGGCCGTGGGCACGGTCAAGTCCATGGACCTGACCAGGATGACCATACAGAGGCTCAAGAAGAACAGGCCCCTTGACAAGATTAGGATACCGGTCAGGAAAAGGGCGCTTGTGATAGGCGGCGGCATAGCAGGGATACAGGCGGCCCTCGACATAGCCGAGGGCGGGAGGGAAGTGATACTCGTTGAGAAGGAGCCCTCCATCGGCGGCAACATGGCCCGGCTTTCCGAGACCTTCCCGACCATGGACTGCTCGCAGTGCATCCTTACGCCAAAGATGGTCGAGGCCGAGCTGAACGAGAACATAAAGCTCTATACGTACTCCGAGGTGGAGAAGGTCGACGGCTATATCGGCAACTTCACCGTCCGGATAAGGAGAAAGTCCAAGTACGTGGACGAGGAGAGGTGCACCGGGTGCGGTGAGTGCATCGAGAAGTGCCCGTTCAAGGTGGAGAGCCGGTTCGAGTTAGGGCTCGCCAAGCGCAAGGTGATATATACGCCCTTCCCGCAGTCAGTGCCCAACGTCCCTGTTATAGACGCGCCGAACTGCCCGAAGATACAGAAGGACAGGTGCGGCGTCTGCGCCCTGGTCTGCGGCCCCAAGTGCATAGACTTCAAGATGGAGGATAGGATAGAGACCGTGGAGGTCGGGGCCATCGTGGTCGCCACCGGCTACCAGCTCATGCCAAACGCGCGCTTCGGGGAGTACGGCTACGGGAGGATCAAGGACGTCATAAACGGCATGCAGTTCGAGAGGCTCGCCTCCTCGTCCGGGCCCACGGGCGGTGAGATAAGAAGGCCCTCGGACGGCAAGGTCCCGGATAGCGTGGTCTTTATCCAGTGCGTCGGTTCCAGAGACGAGAAAAAGGGGGTCTCGTACTGCAGCAAGGTCTGCTGCATGTACACAGCCAAGCACACGATGCTCTACCACCACAAGGTGCACGGCGGCAAGGCGTACGTATTCTACATGGACATACGCTGCGCCGGGAAGCGCTACGAGGAGTTCGTGAGGAGGGCGATAGAGCACGACGGGGCGATGTACCTGAGGGGCAGAGTGTCGAGGGTATACGAGAGGGACGGCAAGGTCATAGTCCAGGGCGCGGACACCCTGAGCGCGAGCCAGGTGGAGATAGAGGCGGACATGGTGGTGCTGGCAACCGCCATAGTTTCAAGGGACGGGGCCGACACCCTCGCCCAGAGGCTCGGCATAGGGTACGACAGGCACAGGTTCTACAACGAATACCACCCGAAGCTCAAGCCCGTTGAGACTGTCACGGCCGGCATCTACCTCGCAGGCACATGCATAGGCCCGATGGACATACCGGAATCCGTGGCGCAGGGGAGCGCGGCGGCGAGCAAGGTGCTGGCCCTCTTTTCAGCGGATGAGATGTCGAGGGAGCCGATAACGGCCCTCGTCAACAAGGCCACCTGCAACGCCTGTTGGGACTGCGTCACCGCGTGCCCGTACTCGGCGATAGAGAAGGACGCCGTCAAGAACAGGCAGGGCGAGATAGTGAGGCGGCTCGCCAGGGTAAACGACGGGGTGTGCCAGGGCTGCGGGGTGTGCGTCGCCGCGTGCAGGTCAAAATCGATAGACCTCAAGGGGTATACCGACGAGCAGGTCTTCGCGGCGATAAACGCGTTTTGATCGTTCCCCGCTTTTCTAAAGGGGGCGAGGGGGATTATAAGGGATAATGGAACGGATAATGGGCGAACATACTGAACATACGCAGACAACGGGCAACTCCTCCGAGCCCAGGATAATGGCCTTTGTCTGCAACTGGTGCACCTACGCCGGGGCTGACCTCGCCGGCACCAGCAGGATGGAGTACAGGCCGAACGTCAGGGTAATAAAGTTGCCGTGCACCGGCAGGATAGACCCGCTCTTCATAATAAAGGCCTTCGAGAACGGGGCCGACGGGGTGCTCGTCTCCGGGTGCCATCCCGGCGACTGCCACTACACGACCGGGAACTACCACGCCAGGAGAAGGTGGATAGCGTTCAAGAACCTGATGGAGTTCGTGGGTATAGACATGAGGAGGCTCCACTTCTCATGGGTGTCGGCGTCCGAGGCGATAAAATGGGTCGATCTCATAAATAACGTTACCGAAGAGGTCGGGAAGCTCGGCCCCTTCATGGAATACAAGGGCCTCGGAGCCCAGGCGGTCGAGTAGG
The DNA here is from genome assembly GCA_016235365.1 of Deltaproteobacteria bacterium. Classification (GTDB taxonomy): domain Bacteria; phylum Desulfobacterota; class GWC2-55-46; order GWC2-55-46; family GWC2-55-46; genus JACRLF01. Next base: position 29,269 of record JACRLF010000037.1, read on the forward strand.
CAAATCTGACGCCGTTCAGGGCGCAGGCGGACCGACTCCGCGGCGCCTTGAGGCAGTGGTAGACAAAAGAGCATATCAAAATGGAAAACGCGGTAAGAGAGAAGGCAAAAGGGCTTCTAACCTCCGGGGAGGTCAAGGTCGTGATAGGGTGGGGGTGGAACAGGAATGGGACCCGGACGACCCCGGTCTTCATAACAAGGCCCGAGGACGCTGGAAGGCTCGTATGGAACCCGCTCTGCGTCAACAACCTCTCCGTCTACCTGACGAGGAAGTTCAAGGACATCCAGGCCCTCGGAAGGCCCGCGATAGTGGCCAAGGGGTGCGACATAAAAAACATCGCCGTGCTTGTCTCCGAGGCCCAGGTAAAGAGGGAGGACGTATACATAATCGGGGTGACGTGCGACGGGGTGGTATACAGGCAGGAGCTGTGGAAGGGGGAGCTGACCCCCAACATCATGCCGACCAAGTGCCATAACTGCGACGTCAGGAACCCGCACATAGCCGACTGCGTGATAGGGGACAGGAGCGGTTTTGTCCCGCCGGAGGCCCCCGCAGGCATGGTATTCGACAGGATAAAGGCCCTTGACGCCAAGGAGAGCGCGCAGAGGTGGGAGTTCTGGATTAAGGAGTTCTCCAGGTGCGTAAAGTGCTACGCCTGCAGGCAGGTCTGCTCCCTATGCTACTGCGAGAGGTGCATAACCGAGAAGAACATGCCGCAGTGGATAGAGACCTCGGCGCACCCGAGGGGCAACCTGTCGTGGAACCTCACGAGGGCGATGCACCTCGCTGGCAGGTGCACGTTCTGCGGCGAGTGCGAGAGGGCGTGCCCGGTCAACATCCCGCTCAACCTGGTGAACCAGAAGCTTATAACGGTCGTAAAGGACGCGTTCGACTACCGTTCGGGGTATGACGCATCGGCCCATCCGCCGATGATAGTATTCAGCCCCGAGGACAAGGAAAACTTCATAAAATAGGATGCTCTGAAAAATTCTACCGATGGTGTCATTCTGAGCCCTTCGCTCTGTCATTCTGAGCGTAGCGAAGAATCTTGGTTTTTCGCGCAGGATAAACTCCGCGAAGAATCCCGCTCTTTCGCTCAGGACAGGCTCCGCGAAGAATCTTGTCTCCATGAAAATCAGCAGGCCATGAGATTCTTCGTCGCTTCGCTCCTCAGAATGACAGAAAGAAAGTGAATTTTTCAGAGCATCTATAGGACAAGCACGGCGCTTATATGGCGGATAAATTCCTTAAAAGAGAGAATTTGGGCAGGCTCATCGACTCCGTAAGGAACGGGGGCGCCCGTTTCGTGGCCCCTGCTATCGACGCCCGTCAGGCCGTTTACAGGGCAATATCGGGCGCGGATGAGGTGACATGGGATTATATCCTACCGCGCAACTCCTTCAAGGACTACCTATTCCCGCAGACCGAGGTGGTGGCCGAGTACTCCATAGGGGAGGGGGGCGTGGAGATAAGGGGCCGGGAACTCTCCCCTAAGGATACGGTGGTATTCGGCTCGCGGCCATGCGAGGCCGCAAGCCTCGCTTCGCTGAGGTCTGTATTCACCTGGGACTCCGTGGACGAGTTCTACACCGCGAGGGAGGATAAGACCACGGTGGTGACGGTCGCCTGCACGAACGGGGACGAGGCCTGCTTCTGCACCACTGTGGGGCTCTCTCCGGAGTCCGTTGCCGGGTCCGACGTGATGCTCAGGGAGACGGCAGACGGGGACTTCAGCGTGACCGCCATTACCGGCAGGGGCAGGGGGTTTCTCTCCGCGCACTCCGCGGCCTTTGAAGACAGCGGTAGCGGCTCTGCCCAAAAACCCCTCTTCGTGCCGGAGAAGATAGAGGGCGTGGACATAAGCAGGATAAAAGAGAGGCTCGCGCGGAAGGAGCACTACGACGACCCCGTCTGGGCCGGGCTTACGAGGAAGTGCATAGGGTGCGGCGCGTGCACGTTCGTGTGCCCCACCTGCCACTGCTTCGATATAATAGACGAGGGCACGGCCTTCGAGGGCGAGAGGAGGAAGAACTGGGACGCCTGCCAGTTCGACTCCTTCACACTCCACGCAAGCGGCCACAACCCGAGGGACGCGCAGTTCAAGAGGTGGCGCAACAGGTTCATGTGCAAGTTCAACTTCTATCCGAACAAGTTCAACTCAAGGGGCTGCGTGGGCTGCGGCAGGTGCATCCGGGTCTGCCCGGTGAGGCTCGATATAACTGAAGTGATGGAGGAGATGTCCAGGTAGCCGGGCTCAAGAGCGCCGCTCCCCGGGGCCGCGTCCGTCTTATTTGCAGCGGACGGCGGCGGCAAGGACCGTTAACAGACAATGAACAACCTGTATCTGCCGCATCTTGCTACAATCGAGGACATATACGAGGAGGCCCCTGACGTAAGGAGCTTCAGGCTTGTATTCAAGGATGAAAGGCTCAGGGACACCTTCGACTTCAAGGCCGGCCAGTTTGCCCTCTATTCGGCGTTCGGCCTCGGGGAATCGACCTTCTGCATAGCGTCACCCCCCACGCGCAAGGGGTACGTACAGTGCACGTTCAGGAGGACGGGCAGGGTCACCGGCGGGCTCGCCGAGATGTCCATAGGGGACGTGATAGGCTTCAGGGGCCCTTACGGCAACCACTTCCCGGTCGACGATTGGAAGGGCAGGAACATGGTCTTCATAGCCGGGGGCATCGGGCTTCCTCCGGTGCGCTCCCTCATATGGAATGTGCTCGACAGGAGGGAGGACTTCGGCAATATAACGATAGTCTACGGGGCCAGGACCGCAGCCGATCTTGTCTATAAAAATGAGCTCAAGCACTGGGCGGGCATGGGCGATGTGAGGGTCGTTGAAACCGTGGACCCGGGCGGGGAAACGCCGGACTGGAAGGGTAAAATCGGCTTTGTCCCCACGGTACTCGAGGAGGCGGCGCCGTCGTCGAAGGACGCCGTCGCCGTGACGTGCGGGCCCCCTATAATGATAAAGTTCGTGATAAACGCCCTCGGCAAGCTCGGCTTCGCGGATGGGAGCATCTATACCACGCTTGAGAACAGGATGAAGTGCGGGATAGGCAAATGCGGCAGGTGCAACGTCGGCGATATCTATATATGCAAGGAAGGCCCGGTCTACACGGCCGCCGAAGTGAAGAGGATGTATAACGACTTTTAGCGTTGCGGGCCGACGCCGCGCCGGTCAGCCGTGCCGCCGGGTTAGAGTCGAATTATACACAACGTCATAAATAAATGCGCATACGGGGTGTCAGAACAAACTTCCACTTGCATAGCTTCGCGGCAAGTGGAGCCTGCCGAGGCGCGACGAAGGCACGGCGTGAGGCGCACTTTTGCCGTGCGCCGCAACGACGAGCCGAGGAGCAACGAAGGTATGCAAAGTTATGACACCCCGTATAGCTTGAAAACGCGGGAGAATGCGCCATGTCAGAAGATAAGAAGCCGTTAAAGCCGCTCGCCACCGGCGACAGGACCATACCGCCGGAGGGCGCGAAGATGATACCCATATACATAATGGGGAGGGAGTACATGGTGCCGGAGACCCTCACCATAATGAAGGCGGTGGAGTACGCGGGCTACACATATATCAGGGGATGCGGCTGCAGGGGCGGGATATGCGGCGCGTGCGGCACGTTCTACCGTTTCCTCGGCGACTACAGGCTCCGCTCCGGGCTCGCGTGCCAGACCGTGGCCGGGCCCAACATGGTCATCATGCAACTCCCGTTCTTCCCGTTGAACAGGCCTGACTACGTCCTTGACGAGATAAAGGGCAACCCCCACGAGGAGCTGAGAAGGCTCTACCCGGAGGTATTCAAGTGCATAGGGTGCGGCACGTGCACCAGGACCTGCCCGATGGACATAGACGTGATGGACTATATAGCCCTTATGAAACGCGGGGACCTGAAGGGCGCGGCCCACAAGAGCTTTGACTGCGTCATGTGCGGCCTGTGCGCGTCGCGCTGTCCGGCGCAGATAACGCAGTTCATGGCCGCCATGTTCGTCAGGAGGGTGTACGGCAAGTACATCCTGCCCAGGGCCGGCCACCTGGAGAGGCGCGTTTCCGAGGTGAAGGGCGGCAAGTACGAAAAGGCCCTCAAAGGCCTCGCCGCGATGAAGCAGGACGAGGTTAAAAAGCTCTACGTCGAGAGGGAGAGGGAGCCGGACCTCGCGGAGCCGGGCAAGTGGATGCCCAGGGACGTGACGAACCTGTAGCGCCCTTTTTAACGTTCTGAAACCGCCGTGGTTTTTTAAACCCCTGTGGTTTCATTGATGACGCGGCGGACGGTCTTGACAGGCTGCTGATGGGCTTTTTCAGCGGCCTGCTAAAATTACGGAGGCAAGATGAGCGGATATACGCCGGAACTCAAGGAGCTTATAAGGAAGGTGGAGGCCACAAGGCCCGCAAGGGTGGAGAAGGCCAGGAAGGGAGAGCACTTCCCGGCCCTCACTCTCGAGCAGAGGCAGGAGTGGCTCAGGAAATACCACCCGGACTATAAGAACGACGGCAGGAGGAAGGTGCTGGTCGGCCCCAACAGGGGCGCTGAGCTTCCCGAAGAGATAGCCGCGCTCCTTGAGTCCAAAAGCAGGATAGACCCGTTGGCGATAGACCTCAAGAGGACGGACTACGAGGCCGACCTCCTGGTGATAGGCGCCGGAGGGGCCGGCACCGCGGCGGCTCTCGCCGCGCAGGAGGCCGGGCTCAAGGTGCTCGTCTCAACGAAGCTACGCCACGGGGACTCAAACACCGTAATGGCCGAGGGCGGCATACAGGGTGCCACGCAGGAGGGCGACTCCCCCTACCTCCACTACCTCGACGTCATCGGCGGCGGCCACTTCAGCAATGTCCCGGAGCTTGTGGCCGCGCTCACCAACGACGCCCCCCTCATCATCCACTGGCTCGAGGGCCTCGGCATGATGTTCGATAAGATGCCGGACGGCAGGATGAAGGTCAGGCACGGCGGCGGGACATGCAGGAAGAGGATGCACTCATCCGGGGACATGACCGGGGCCGAGATCATGAGGGTCGTGAGGGACGAGGCGCGCAACCGCTCGGGGGACATAAAGATACTGGAATTCTCCCCGGCCGTTGAACTCATCCTCGACGAGGAGGGGCGCGCCGCCGGGGCGGTCCTATATAACCTTGAGACCAAAGAGTACTACGTGGCGCGGGCCAGGGCGGTGCTGATTGCCACGGGCGGCTTCGGGAGGCTCCACATCCAGGGGTTCCCGACCACCAACCACTACGGCGCCACCGCTGACGGGTGCGTCATGGCCTACAGGGCCGGGGTCAGGCTCCAGGACATGGACTCCACCCAGTACCACCCGACCGGCGCGATATTCCCGGAGCAGAACGTCGGGCTCCTTATCACCGAGAAGGTCAGGGGCCTCGGGGCGCAGATACTGAACGCCGAGGGCGAGCAGTTCTGCTTCCCGCTCGAGCCCAGGGACGTGGAATCGGCCTGCATAATAAGGGAGTGCCTCGATATCGGCAAAGGCGTGGCCACCCCCACCGGCAGGTCCGGCGTCTGGCTCGACTCCCCGATGATAGACATGCTCCACGGGGAGGGGACCGTAAGAAAGGAGCTACCGGCCAAGTACATACAGTTCAAGCGCTACGACATGGACATAAGCAAGTCGCCGATGCTCATATACCCGACGCTCCACTACCAGAACGGCGGCATACTGATAAACGAATGGGCCGAGACGGGCGTAAAGGGGCTCTACAGCGCCGGAGAGGTGGCCGGAGGGGTCCACGGCAGGAACAGGCTCATGGGCAACTCCCTGCTCGACGTCCTTGTCTTCGGCAGAAGGGCCGGGCTCAGGGCCGCCGAGTACGCGAAGTCGAATAGACCCGGCGTCAAGCTGACCCTGAGGCACGTCGAGGCGTTCAACAGGGAGGTCGAGGAGGCCGGGATAGATGGTGCCCGGACGGCCCCGATACTCCTGCCCGACTACTCGCCGGACCACGTGAGGGCAAGACAGGTCGGATAGGTTGACGATCGGCTCAGGCGGGGTTGCGGTAAACCCCGCCTTTTTCATGGCGGCGGAACCTTAAAAAATATTGTTTTTATCCCGGCAAGAGTGTAAATTTAGTCTTCCTGGCGATATCCCGTAAAAACGGCCGGCATACGACTTTATACGGCTTCGGTTCCAAGCACAAATATCCTTATAAGCGGGGGGGCTGACAGATGAACATCCACGAGTACCAGGCGAAGCAGATACTCGCCAAGTACGGGGTCGTTGTGCCAAAGGGCAAGATCGCCTTTACGCCGGCCGAGGCCGAGGAGGCCTCGAACGAGCTCTTTAGGGAAGGCAACAGCGTATGCGTCGTAAAGGCGCAGATACACGCGGGCGGCAGGGGCAAGGCCGGCGGCGTCAAGCTCGCAAAGAGCAGGGAAGAGGCGGGCGCGTTCGCAAAGGAGCTTTTGGGCAAGGTGCTCGTGACCCATCAGACCGGGCCGGCGGGCAAGGAGGTCAAGAAGGTATTGATAGAGGAGGGCTGCCAGATAGCAAAGGAGCTCTACCTCGGGCTCGTGGTCGACAGGGCCACGCACAGGGTCGTGGTGATGGTCTCTACCGAGGGCGGTGTGGAGATAGAGGAAGTGGCCGCCAGGAGCCCGGAGAAGATACTGAAGGAGTTCATCGACCCGGCCGTGGGCCTTATCCCGTTCCAGGCGCGCAAGCTCGTCTTCGGGCTCGGGCTCGACAAGGGGCTCGTAAACAAGGCGGTCAAGTTCATGACCGGGCTCTATAACGCCTTCGTAAGCTCGGACTGCTCCATGGCGGAGATAAACCCGCTCGTCATCACGAAGTCCGGCGATATCATCGCCCTTGACGCCAAGATGTCCTTTGACGACAACAGCCTCTTCAGGCACAAGGACATCGAGGGGATGAGGGACCTCGACGAGGAAGACCCGAAGGAGGTTGCGGCGTCGCGCTACAACCTGAACTACGTCTCCCTTGACGGCGACATAGGCTGCATGGTCAACGGCGCGGGGCTCGCCATGGCGACGATGGACATGATAAAGCTCTCGGGGGGCAGCCCGGCCAACTTCCTGGACGTGGGCGGCGGGGCGAACAAGGAGCAGGTGACGGCGGCCTTCAAGATAATAATGTCGGACCCGAACGTCAAGGCCATGCTCGTGAACATCTTCGGCGGCATCATGAGGTGCGACATCATCGCCGAGGGCATCATCGCCGCCGCGAAGGACGTGGGCATCAAGGCGCCGCTCGTGGTAAGGCTCCAGGGCACGAACGTCGAGCAGGGCAGGAAACTCCTTGCGGACTCCGGGCTCAACATATTGACGGCCGAGCGGATGGACGAGGCGGCCGAGAAGGCCGTTGCGGCCTCAAAGAAGGCTTAGCGCGCCGCGCCGTGAACATGCATAGCGAGCGCATTCTCCGCAGCTTGCTGCGGGGTCAAGCGAGCGAATCGGATATGGATACTTCCTTACATGTCGAAGATTCCCCGCGGCTTGCCGCGGGGAGCTTCAACCACCCCGGAGCAAGCTCCGCTGTATCCGAAGGAATTTACGTTAATGGCTTGCCAAGCCCAAGCTTCGGGGAAGTATACCAGAAGGAAACATTAAATTACCTTAAATTACAAAAAATGAAAAACCCGCGGAGGTTTTGACCGATGAGCGTATTGGTTGACAGGGACACAAGGGTTATCTGCCAGGGCATAACCGGCGAGCAGGGCACGTTCCATACCCGGCAGATGGTCGCCTACGGCACGAAGATGGTCGGCGGCGTGACCCCCGGCAAGGGCGGCGCCGAGGTGGACGGCATACCGGTATTCGACACGGTGGAAGGGGCTGTAAAGGGGACGGGCGCTAACGCCTCCGTCATATACGTCCCGGCCCCGTTCGCGGCCGACGCGATAATGGAGGCCGTGGACGCCGGCATCGGGCTCGTCATCTGCATAACCGAGGGCATACCGGTGCTCGACATGGTCAAGGTCAGGAGGTTCATGGAGGGCAAACCCTCAAGGCTCGTAGGCCCCAACTGCCCTGGCGTCATAACCCCGGGGCAGTGCAAGATAGGGATAATGCCGGGCCATATACACAAACCGGGCGCGGTCGGCGTCGTTTCAAGGAGCGGGACCCTCACCTACGAGGCGGTGGACCAGCTCACGAGGCTCGGGCTCGGCCAGTCGACCTGCGTCGGCATCGGCGGGGACCCGGTGAACGGCACCAACTTCATCGACGTCCTCAAGCTCTTCCAGGAAGACCCCGGCACCGAGGCCATCGTGATGATAGGCGAGATAGGCGGGGGCGCCGAGGAGGAGGCCGCCCTTTACATAAGAAAGAACGTGACAAAGCCGGTAGTGGGCTATATAGCCGGGGTCACGGCGCCCAAGGGTAAGAGGATGGGGCACGCCGGGGCCATCATATCCGGCGGCAAGGGCACGGCGGATGAGAAGATGGAGGCGATGGCCGTGGCCGGCGTCAGGGTCACCAGGAGCACGGCCGAGATAGGAAAGACGGTCATGGAGGCCCTCCAGAGGGCGTGACTATCAGGCTGTTGAAAAAGTCCATCTACTGCGTTGTCATCGTCGCTCTGCTACGGCGTATGGACAAAATACGCCTCATTCCTCGCTCCTCGACGCCTCCCACGCCAAGTGGCGTGGGTCGGGAGCTTTTTGAACATGCATGGGGTGCAGCATCTGCGTGGACTTCTGCCCGACCAACGTGCTGGAGATGAGGGGCACGGTAGTGGCCGTGAAGGACCTTGCGGCCTGCACCAGGTGCCAGCTCTGCGATCTCAGGTGCCCTGACTTCGCGATACAGGTCTTCGACTGAGGGGATTGGTTGTGTTAGCGGACGTTTCCAGCCCAGGTCGCGGGGGGGCGCATCCGAAGGAAACCGGACACCTTGTGTTGTGTCAAGCCGAGGGCTATTCGAAGGAAACGCTAAAGGGGGTTTTGAAATGGCTGAGAAGAAGAAAAAGCTCCTACAGGGCAATGAGGCTTGCGTTGAAGGGGCTCTCTACGCCGGCTGCAGGTTCTACGCCGGCTACCCCATAACGCCTTCGACCGAGATAGCCGAGGGCATGAGCGTAAGGCTCCCGAAGATCGGCGGCAAGTTCATACAGATGGAGGACGAGATAGGCGGGATAGCCGCGGCCATAGGGGGCTCTCTTGCCGGGCTCAAGTCCCTTACCGCCACGTCCGGGCCGGGTTTCTCGCTCAAGCAGGAGTGCCTGGGGTACGCCTGTCTGACCGAGATACCCCTTGTCATAGTGAACGTGATGAGGGGAGGCCCGTCCACGGGATATCCGACCGGGCCGTCGCAGGCCGACATCATGCAGGCCAAGTGGGGGACGCACGGAGACCATCCCGCCATAGCCCTTACCCCGTCTTACGTGCAGGAGATACTCTCGGAGACCGTCAGGGCGTTCAACCTTTCAGAGAAGTACAGGACCCCGGTCATAGTGCTCTATGACGAGATAATAGGGCATATGAGGGAGCCGATTACGATACCCGCGCCAGGGGATCTCGAGGTGGTGGACAGGGCCAAGCCGACGTGTCCGCCCGAGGAGTACTTCCCATACGACGACAGGTACGACGTGGCCCCTCTCGCGCCGTTCGGGAGCGGCTACAGGTTCCATGTGACCGGGCTCAACCACAAGAAAGACGGTTTCCCGACGAACGACTCGAAGATCATCCGCGAGAACAACGAGCGGATAATGAGGAAGGTGGACAAGAACCTCGAAGAGATATGGAAGAACGAGGAGACATATCTCGACGACGCCGAGATAGCCGTCTTTGCCATAGGATCGACCGCGAGGTCGGCCAGGTTCGCGGTAAACGAGGCGCGGAAGGCCGGCATCAAGGCGGGTCTATTGAGGCCGCTTACGATATGGCCGTTCCCGGACAAAGCTGTCAAGGAGCTTGCCAAAAAGGTGAAGGTAATAATAGTGCCGGAGCTCAACCTCGGCCAGATGGTCAATGAGGTCGAGCGCTGCTCCAAGAACGCCGAGGTCATCGGCATCCACAGGGTGGACGGCGAGCCGATAAACCCGGCCCAGATACTCGATGTCATAAAGAAGCATAAGTAAGGTACATAACCCCCCCGGTCCGTTCACGCGCGCCGGGATAACAACAGCCACGGAGGTCTGTATGTCGTCGCCCGCCGTAACGGAAAAAAAGCAGAAGGTCAGCGTCCCGTTCGATTACAATAAATACCTGAGGCCGAACAAGCTGCCGCACATATGGTGCCCCGGTTGCGGCCACGGCATAGTCCTCAAGGCGATGCTCAGGGCCATACACGACAGCGGCATCGAGAAGGACAACATCTGCATGGTGTCCGGCATAGGGTGCTCGAGCAGGACCCCCGGCTATGTGGACTTCAATACGCTCCATACCCTGCACGGCAGGGCCATCGCCTTCGCCACCGGGATAAAGCTTGCAAAGCCCGAGCTCAAGGTCATAGTCGTCACCGGGGACGGAGACGCCCTCGCCATCGGGGGCAACCACTTCATCCACGTCTGCCGCAGGAATATCGACATGACGATACTCGTCATGACGAACGCGACCTACGGGATGACCGGGGGGCAGTACTCTCCGACCACCCCGATGGACTCCATATCCACGACGAGCCGCTACGGCAACATAGAGCCTCCGTTCGACGCCTGCGGCATGGCGAAGGCCGCCGGGGCATCGTTCGTGGCCAGGGGCACGGCCTACCATACCATCGAGCTTGAGAAGACCATACTCGAGGCCATAGAGCACAAGGGGACGTCGGTAGTTGACATAATAGACGCCTGCCCGACGTACTTCGGAAGGGCGAACAAATACAAGAGCGCGAGCCAGATGATGGAGACGATAGAGAAGGACGGCACCGTCTCCGTGAAACAGGCCGACAAGCTGCCCCCGGAGAAGATCGAGGGCAAGGCATTAAGGGGCGTGCTCCACAAGATAGACAGGCCCGAGTACTGCGAGCAGTACTCGAATTTGATAGTTGAAAAAGCGAAGGGGAAATAGCCTGGCGTCCACCCCATTCAAGGAGGGTTTCAGAGATGAGCGGCAGATATGAGATACGTTTCAGCGGCTCCGGCGGCCAGGGCATGATACTGGCCGGGATAATCATGGCGGAGGCCGCTTCAATCTACGGCGACAAGAACGCGGTGCAGAGCCAGTCCTACGGCCCGGAATCCAGGGGCGGGGCGAGCAAGGCCGAGGTCATAATAAGCGAACAGCCGATAGACTACCCGAAGGCCACGGCGATAGACTGCATGCTGGCCATGACCCAGGAGGCGTGTACCAAGTACTACTACGACATCAAGGACGGCGGCATCCTCCTCGTGGACTCCGAAGAGGTCAGGGAGGTCCCTCAGGGCAAATTCAAGGTCATAAAATTCCCGATAACCGGCACGGCGAGGGAATATCTCGGCAAGACCATCGTCGCCAACATCATCTC
>JACRLF010000038.1 GCA_016235365.1 Deltaproteobacteria bacterium
GGATATGATATGCTGCTGATGAGTCATGGTCCTTCCTCCTTTTAGTTAAGACTTGTTGGCGAACAATATCTTAACCGGAAGACCATGACTCTTTCCACTTAAAGAGTCTTCAACTGTAAACGCTTTTCTCGACTAGGCCAGTTAATAGGGCGGTTCATACGCTCTCACGGCGGCTTGCCAACTGGAGAAAGCCTGATGAGGGATAAAGTCGATTACACTATGGTCCACCGCATCGAACCTGACGGCGGCACAAGAGGGTATTTTATCAGCGAGTGATCCGGGGACAGACCCCTTAAATGCGGTGACAACGTCCCCTTCTCTTTGCAACCGCCTTAATCCCCACGAAAGAATAGCAAAGCCTTTCAGGGCCTCTCCGGAACATTCATCGCTCTTGGCACAGTAATATTTGAGCATGATTTAACCAACAGCCTGAACATCTCGACCTGCTTCCTGCGGCTCTCCATTAAGGCTATTTGCCTGAGGCTTCGCTCCGATATGGGCGACTTCCCATTCACCGGCGGCATGGAGAGGATGTAGTCTTGAATCTCAGGGGAGAGGTTCAGGAGATTGAGAATCTGGGTCATCCGTGCCCGGGTGATGCCGAGCTCTCTGGCAAGTTTCGCCTGTGAGGCCCCCGGCCGCGACTCAAGAGCCTTCTGGAGAGTTTGAGCGGTCTTTAAAAGTGTCTGGATGTTCGGCGGTTGAAATCTCCTCTCCTCGACCTCCCTGAGAGCCTGTAGCGCTTCTTCTCCGAAAAGACGTTTCCCCCCATTACCAGCCCTTACAATGCCGAAGCTGAACTCGTCCCGCAGCACATAGGGAAGCTTTTCCGCGTCGTCCTTTGCAAAGAGAACCTCAGGGTACTTGAGCTTTACCAATGGTTTTCCCTCATGGTGCGACCGAGATGTGCAGGCCATTTTTTCGTTTATTGGTGCTCTGCCGCCGATTCCCGCATGTCCCAAAGCACAAGTTTTTTGGTTAACGGGCGACCTCTCGCCAACTGAGACTTCGTCTTTTGTGGCTCTGCCGCCGAGCCAGATTGGACGCTCAGGCGAACACACGTCCTGGGCTGTTAACGCCTCACCGTTCGCGGTGGGGCGTTTTTTATTTAAGGAGAACAGCCGCCCATTTTTTTAGTCTCGCAATTATACATTGACAAAGATTTAAGTGTGGCATATAATACCACATATATGAAGGGAAAGAAAATATTCCATCAGAAAAAGAGGTATCCAGACGGCAGTATCGTAGAAATGAAGATATGGCAGGTGAAACCGGACAGGTACAGGCCGCATGGGCTTAAATATTCCCTTGCATATATCGAAAAAGGCAAGCGGGTCATCGGCTATGATAATGCCGAAAGAAAAGGCGACCACAGGCATTATGGACAAAGGACAGAAGTCTATGAGTTCAACGATGTAGACAGGCTGACGGATGATTTTTTGAATGACGTTTCAGATTGGAGGAAGAAACATGAAGATTAAGCATATTACACTTAAGGTAAAGACCCTTGACGAGATGGCGGCCGATTTCAAGCGAACATGGAAGGCAGGCAAAGGGAAATCCGTTCGTGAGGCCGCTGAGACCATTTGTTTTGACAGCGTGGAGGATATGCAGAAGTTCCTCTCGCCGGAAAGGATACGGCTTTTAAGGATGGTGCATGAAAGAACCCCCAAGTCAATCTATGAGCTTGCGAAGTTACTGGGGAGGGACAGGAAGAACGTAACCGAGGACATTAAAATGCTGGAGGCCGTCGGCCTCATAGAAAGAAAAGCCGCCAAAAGCGGCAAGGAGAAGGTGGAACTCGTCGTTGACTACGACAGGATACAGATGGACATCGCCGTTTAGCAGAGATGGTGGGCCGAGCCCACCCTACGTGGCTCTCCGAGCGGGTTGAAGGATACTCCTTATGCCATATTCCTTATTCAGAGCATACCTTTAATAAAACCCGCCGCCGCGCCGCCGAGCATAATCCATGTCGTATTTATCTTGAATCGCGACAAAAGAACCGCGGAGATGATTGCAATAATAACGGTAACAGGATCCACGAAAGTTGCCTTTCCAAGATACAAGGTCACAGTGGCCATCAGGCCAAGTGAAGCCACGTTTACGCCGTCCAGAAGGCCCGCGGCCCAGGGTGAGCTTCTGAGTCTCGGCACAAAATGGCTGATTATGGCGACGATGATAAAAGATGGGAGGAATATCCCTATGGTGGCAAGTACAGAACCTTGCACTCCGCCGAGGATATAGCCGATAAAAGTGGCTGTCGTAAATACAGGGCCAGGGGTCAGCTGCCCGACTGCAACCGCATCTATAAGCTGCTTGTCGGTAAGCCATCCGAGACCGGTCACGAAATCCGCGTGCAGAAAAGCAAGCAACACATAGCCGCTGCCATAAAGCACAGCCCCTATTTTCAGGAACTTAAGGAACAATATGGTGGAACTGAACGGTATCGTGTAGGCGGCTGACGCGGCGGCTCCGCTAACGGGAAGCACTGGGACAAGCAAGGCATACAACCCCTTGCCCTTGAGCCTTTGCCTGTTCTCCAGCGCCATTACAATCAGCCCGCCTGATATGAGGAGCGCCAGCTGGTTGATACCGATAAAGCCGCCCGCTATGACGAATAAACCGACCGCGGCGGTAAGCGGGCCTTTAACCGCCTTCTTGCCCAATCCCCAGAGCGCCTGCAGGATTATGACAATGATTACAGGCTTTACTCCGTAAAGAAGCCGGCCGGCCTCAGGCATTGCCCCGTAGCGCATATAGACCCATGCCAGCGCCGTGGTTATGAGCACAGCCGGAAGCATGAAGCATATGCCGCCGAGTATCAGCCCTGGATACCCGGCCCGCAGGTACCCTATATGTATAGCCATCTCGCTGGAATTCGGGCCGGGTATAAGGTTCGTTACTCCAAGGAGGTCAAGGAACCCTCTGTCATCGAGCCATTTACGGCGCTTTACCACTTCGGTGTGCATGATGGCTATATGAGCGGCAGGCCCCCCGAAGGCGGTAAGGCCAAGCTTCAGAAAAAGGGTTGCCACTTCAGCCAATCTTTTTGAGGCGCAATTCATCCGATCGCCTGCATGCTCAGCATGATTGCTCAATTCGTTCATGGCTCGAATTTCTGGTTGCTGGATTCCAATGCGGTCGGGGCTTGAATAACGATAAAGCCGCGGTTGGCCGCAAAATGGCAGGCGTTGCATGAATTGGTCAATTTATTATGCGCCGTCATGAAGTCCCCCATATTTTTCTAAGGAAGCTCTGATTAATTCCTTGGTTCGTCATTGCGAGCGAAGCGAAGCAATCTCATCTTTTGATAAATCAATAACTTGGAGATTGCTTCGTCGCGTGCGCTCCTCGCAATGACATTAAAAAAAGAATTAATCAGAGGTTCCCTAATTTGATTTATCTAAGAAGCAATGGCGGAAGGGGGAGGGAGTCGAACCCCCCAATCCCCGAAACGGCGACAGACAGGTTTTGAAGACCTGCAGGGCCACCGGGCCCTATCCCCTTCCACGGGAGGACTTGAAAACCCCGGAGGTTGCAGAACAATGAAACCTCCATGGGCTTGGAAGCCCTTGGGGTTTCAGAACGCAAAAAAAATCAATAAAAAACAGACGTCATTCGGACACTTTTTTCCAATCCGCCGGTCGAAAGGGCCACGTCCCTTCTCGATTTCACCCCCTTTGAGCCTCAAGGGACCTGACTTTTTTTCTCTCCTTAAGTGGTTTGCACGCACCCTGCGGATGGGGATTATGCATTCCTGCATCAGCCCGTGACGCCTGTTTCTCTAATCTAATTATACCACCATTTCCGGTTTTCCTCAAGGGGCGGGGCGTAAAAAAAACTGCGGCAAGCAACAGGCCCATTATTTAAAAAAGACTGTGTAATCAGATAGTTAGATATCGCTTCATCGCTGATGCTCCTCGGAATAACGACAAAAAGGTTTTTTAGAAGAGGCCAACGGCCGCGCCACAACCTGGTAAACCACTAATGCCAAAACAGGGACTCTTCCCCATCTCCAATAAAAAGAACCCTCCTATGGCTTGGAAGCCCCAGGGGGGTCTCAGAACGCTAAAAAAACAGAAACCCCCGCAGGCATAAGGCCTAACGGGGGTATAAAGAGGCAAAATAAAGGATACGCCAGGTCAAGAAGAAAGAGATGTTTCGATATTTGGCGGCCCAAAAGAGGGTTTAGGCGTCCTGCGTCGCAATCATCGCGGCAGGCTTGCACACCCCGCTCCGGAAGGGCTCCTACTGGTTCCTACTGAACCTCATCTCCTTGCCTCCCAGCGTATCCTTTCTATTAATATGATACCCCTTTTGCCCGAAAATGTCAAACGGGCCCCGGTCACTTTCCAGGGCCGGAAATGGCCCATTATCTATCCCTTCGGGGGCCTTGTCTTCCATCTCCTGTGGACCCAGAACCACTGCTCGGGGTATTTTCTTACAACCTCCTCGACCGCCTTTGTGAACCTTGAGGTGTTCTCCGCGGCGTCAAGCTCCCTGTCTCCGGTATCTATAAGTTCTATCTCGTCCCCCACGATCACCCTGTGGGCCCTGTCCCGTCTAACGATGAATATCGGTATTACAGGCGAGGAGCTTGCCGAGGCGAGGAGCGCCGGGCCCCTGTTGGTGCAGGCCGGGGTGCCGAAAAAATCCGCAAAGACGCCCTCCGAGAGGGCGACGTTCTGGTCTATCAGCACCCCGGCTATGCGGTTTTGCGAGAGGCTTTTCAGGAGCCTCCTCATCGACCTGTTCTTGGAGACGACCCTGTTGCCGGGCCGCGTCCGCGCCCATCTGACGAACTCTTCGAAAGACGGGTTGTCGAGCTCCCTCGCTATTATGTCTATAGAGTGCCCGGAGAGGCCGAGGCTTGCGGCAAGGAGCTCCCAGTTCCCGAAGTGGGCGGTTACAAGGATAAGCCCGTTCTTCCTCTCAAGGGCCTTTTCTATCTTCTCCAACCCCTCGAATTCGACATACCCCTCGAGGTCTTTTCTCTTGAGCCACGGGACCAGCATGAACTCGAAGAAGGTCATCACAAGGTTCTTAAAGACCTTGGCGGCTATCTCCTCTTTCCGTTCCCTGGAAAGCCCGTCCCCGAAAGCAAGGTCGAGATTGCCAAGGACTATCTCCCGGTGCTTTCTATCGAGCCTGCAGATAAGCGGCCCTATGATGCCGGAGAGGAAGGAAGAGACCTTGAGCGGGACCCGGCCTATGAGAAAGGCGGCTATCTTGAGCAGAAAAAGCACTATGCCCTACCCTCCGGCCCACGCTCCCCCGCAGCCTTTACCCCACCCCCGCCCCCCCCTGCTATCGGCATCAAAAGCCTTTTCAACCTATCCCGCTCTTTGGTATCGACATCTATGGCGAGGGCGTAGACCGCGGCCTTCGGCACGTTCAACCCTTCGATCTTGACCGCATCCTTTTCAGTGGTTATTATCATCTGAGACCCCTGCTGCCGGCCCATGACCGCATCCAGGTCCGTCTGTGTATAGCCGTGGTGGTCGGGGAATCGGATATTATCCGTTACCTCGGCGCCGAGCCCTTCAAGGGTGCTGAAGAAGGATTCAGGGTTCGCTATGGCGCAAAAGGCGAGGACCTTCCGCCCTTTAAGGGCTTCAACCCCCTTTGCGCTCCCACCCGTAACGTCTATCAGTCCGGTTGGGCGGTATCCGTACTCCATTACCGGCAGATTGAACCTTTTTATCAGCTCCATGTCCGGTTTGCTAAAGCCCCTTCCCATGACAAGGCTTGCCCTCCCTATCCCCTCGACCGGCTCCCTCAGTATGCCGCGCGGGAGCAGATAGCGGCCGAAGCCGTTGATAGAGTCCGTAAGGAGGATATTCAAGTCCCTTTCAAGCCTTATATGCTGAAATCCGTCATCGAGGATTATGACGTCAGGGGAGAATCTTTCGATGGCATAGAGGGCGGCCCCTACCCTGTCGGCCCCGACCACCACAGGCACGCCTTGAAGCCTCTTAGCGATGAGATAGGGCTCGTCCCCCGCCATCTCAGGGCCGAGGAGGATATCCCTGCCGTCAGATACCGTGTCGATGGACTTGCCGCCGCGTTTATAACCCCTGCTCAATACCGCCACCCTCTTGCCGGATTCCTTGAGAAGAGAGGCTATGAAAATGGCGACCGGCGTCTTGCCCGTGCCTCCCACCGTGATATTGCCGACGGATATGACGGGGCATGGGACTCTCTTCGTCCTCAGGACGCCGGCCCTGTAGAGTAATAGCCTGAGCCTCACGGCAATGCCGTAGATGACCGACAATGAATAGAGGAGGGCGTGGGGCGCGATCCCTATCCTGTCCCGGCGCATCCATCTTTCGACGTCTTGCCTTGAGAACATAATAACCCGCTACCAGGCTGCTGAAAAAGCCCCATCTGCTTCGTTGTCCGACCCGCACTGCTCGTGCGGGTGCCCCGGCTCATCACTGCGGCGTACGGAAAAAGTACGCCTCGTTCCTCGCTCCTCGACGCCTCCGGGGTACCCACGCCAGGTGGCGTGGGTCGGGAGCTTTTTGAGCAGCCTTATGAAACCGCCTGGATTTAAAATCACCTCAGTGGCTTCAGAACGTTAAAAATCTTGAGTTTTTCAGCAACTGCTAACCGAGGAACCGTTCTATTATAGCGACCGTCCTAACGGCGGCCCCCCTGTTGGCCTCAACGACCCTTCTGGCGCTTGCGCCGGCAGAGGCCCTGAACCTATCGTCCGATAGGAGCCGCTTCAACGCCGCCTTGAACGATGCCTCGTCGCCCACCCGTATGCCGCCGCCGGCCGCTTCAAGCATCTCCGCCATGCCGAGATAGGCGGAGAGGCGGGACCCGTAGACCACCGGCACGCCGAAGTAGGCCGGTTCAAGGAGGTTGTGCCCGCCTATGCCGTCAACGAGGCTCCCCCCTACGAAGGCCACGGCCGCAAACGAGTATACGTTCATCAGCTCCCCCACGGTATCGAGGAGCACGATAGGGGCGGCCCCGCCCCTGGAGCGTCTCGCATAAGGGGCCCCGCTCTTTTTGATAATCGCCTCCACCTCCTGGAACCTCTCCGGGTGGCGGGGGGCGATGATGAGCTTGAGCCCCTTGAATTCATCGACAAGGCTTGAAAACACGCGGATTATTATCTCCTCCTCGCCCGCGTGCGTGCTCCCGGCCACTATCGTCCTGTCCCTCAAGTCTATCCCGATGGAGCTCTTCAATGAATCGAGGTATGAGGGGTCTGCGGATGGGGGCTTCAGGTCGAACTTTATGTTGCCGGTAGCGACGGCGCGGTCCTCTTTGACCCCGACGGCAGCCGCCCTTTCGCGGTCCTCGGCCGTCCTTGCGGAAAAAAGGCTTACCATCCCGAAGACCTCCCTGAAAAAGAACTTAAACGCTAAAAACCTTCTGAACGAGCGTTCCGAGATCGTGCCGTTTATGACGACTACCGGCACGTCCAGGCCCTTTAAGCGCCTTAAAAGGTTAGGCCAGACCTCTTTTTCCACTATCACGCATACCTTGGGCTTGAGCCGAGACACCACCCGCTTCACCACCCATGAAAGGTCGAGCGGAAAGTAGATAAGAGCGTCTATCAGCCCGGCCCCCTCTTTTTCAGCCGTCCTGTTGCCGGTCTGCGTGACGGTGGAGAAGACTATCCGCACCCCGGGGCGCCGTTCTTTGAGGAGCTTGAGCACCGGCAACGCGGCCTTTGTCTCTCCGACCGAGACCGCGTGTACCCATACAACGGGGCTGCCGCCGAGAGCGCCGAGCTTTTCGCCCTTTATAAACCCGAACCTCTCCGCTATGCCCTCCCTGTACTTGCGCACCCAGAACATCTTGAAGACGAAGTACGGCAGCAGGATTATTATGGAGAGGTGGAGGAGTATGTCGTAGAGGAGATATGTCATCGGGGGCTTCAGAACGTTAAAAAAGTGAACCCTCCAGTGCTTAAAGCCCCGGCGGCTCCAGAACGCTAAAACAATGAACCCTCCGGGGAATTAAGCCCCCCGGCGGCTTCAGAACGTTAAAACAATGAACCCTCCGGGGAATTAAGCCCCCCGGCGGCTTCAGAACGTTAAAAATAACTGTCGGCCTCCGCCGTTATCCTGCGGAGCGTCTCTTCGAGCCTTTTACGCGCCTCTTCCATCTGCGCCGCTCCGGCGTCCCGCTCTACGCGGATAGGTTCGGCGCAGATAAATACCCCCCTTGAGAACGGGTACGGGAGGATGAACGAGTCCCAGCTTCTAAAGGTTTTTTTTTTCGAGGCCGAGAAGGTCATGGGTATTATGGGAAGCCCTGTTGTCCTTGCTATCTGTATGGCGCCCATCTGGGCCTTCATGCCCGGCCCCCTCGGCCCGTCAGGCGTTATGGCCACGTCCCTGCCGGAGCGGACGGCCTTTAAAAGCCCCTTGACCCCGCCGAGCCAGCCTTTGCTCGAAGAGCCCCTGACGCTCTCGATGCCGAAGCCCGCCACGGTCCTTGCCACAAGCTCGCCGTCCTTGCTCTGGCTCACCAGTATGGTTATGGACCTGCCGGGGTAGGAGTACGGCATCATAAGGAGCCTTCCGTGCCAGAACGCGAGTATTATCTGGCGCCCCCCGGCGAGCATCTCCCTGTAGGCGCCGAAGTTGACGTAGGTCATGCGCATGGTGGATGCTGTCAACCTGATCAAAACCCTGGCCAGAAAAGGGGCCACGGTCAGAAGGACGGCTTGTGAGGGTTTTTTTTTCATAAAGGTTTTTTTGATGTTTCCTTCGGGAAGTATCTTCGGACCGCGCCCCGGTTGTCCGGGGCCCACTATCCGTTGAATTGCAGGGAATAAAGCCGCGAGTACTCTCCGCCGCTGTTTAACAATTCCTCGTGCCCGCCTATCTCCTTTATGGAGCCGTTGGAGAGCACTATTATGCGGTCGGCCTTCCTGACGGTGGAGAGCCTGTGGGCTATCACGAAGGTGGTGCGCCCCTCCATGAGGTTTGCAATGGCCTTCTGCACCTCCATCTCGGATTCGGTGTCGAGCGAGGAGGTCGCCTCGTCGAGTATGAGTATGGGCGCGTTCTTGAATATCGCCCTCGCTATGGAGAGCCTCTGCCTCTCGCCGCCGGAGAGCCTCACCCCCCCTTCGCCTATCAACGTGTCGTATCCCTGCGGGAGCCTCGATATGAAGTCGTGCGCGTTGGCCGCCCTGGCGGCCCTTATTATCTCCGTGTCCCCGACCTCGATGTCGCCGTAGGCGATGTTCTTTTTTACGGTGTCGTTGAAGAGTATGACCTGCTGGGAGACTATCGACACCTGCGAGCGGAGGGACTTCAATGTCAAGTCCCTCACGTCAACCCCGTCCATAAGGATGGAGCCCTCGGCGACGTCGTAAAACCTCGGGATCAGGTTCACGAACGTGGTCTTGCCCGCCCCGGAGCTACCGACTATGGCCAGCACCTCGCCCTTTCCGACTTCTATGTTTATGTCCTTGAGCACCCATTCGCCGCCGTACTTGAAAAATACGTTCCTGAACTCTATGGACCGCGATAGCGCGGCCGCGGGCCTTGCCCCCGGCTTCTCGATCTCCTTGCGGATGTCCATCACCTCGAAGACCCTCGTGGCCGCGGCAAGCCCCTGCTGGATATTCAGGTTAATCCCGTTAAGCCCCTTGATGGGCTGGTAGAACATTATCACCGAGGCGAAGAAGGAGATGAACGTCTCGGGCTTCAGCGTGCCGTGGCTTATCCTGTAGGCCGCGTACCAGATGGTAACGGCGAAGCCTACGGCCCCGAAGGTCTCCATGAGCGGGGAGGATATGGAGCGCACCTTTATCGTCTTGAGCTGGTGGGCCGTGTACCTCTCGTTTTCCTTCTGGAACCGGGCCGCCTCGTACCCCTCCATGCAGAAGGCCTTTACTATCCGTACCCCCGCTATCGCCTCGTGCAGGAGCGCGGTCATGGCCCCCATGGAGACCTGGCTCCTGGTCGATATCTTCTTCATCCTCTTGCCGAGCTTCCTCATCGGATATACGGAGAGCGGCATGGCCACGGAAGCCGCAAGGGCGAGCTTCCAGTCGAGGCTGATGACGACCCCGGCAAGAACTATTATCGTGAGGCTCTGCTTGAGCACCGTGGATACGGCCTCGGCTGTCGTGGCATGGAGGAGGTTGACATCGTTCGTGAGCCTTGAGATCAAGACCCCGGTCGGGGTGGAGCTGAAGTAGCTCGCCGGCAGGCCGAGTATGTGCTCGTAGAGCTTTTTCCTTATGTCCCTTACTATGCCCTGGCCTACGTAGCCCATGAAATAGGACTGCCCGTAAGAGCCGAACCCCTTTATTAGGGCTACTACGATTATGGCCAGGGGTATGGCCACGAGCATCTTATCCCTGGGCACGGCATAGAGATTGAAGGGTATGAGCTTTATCTCGGTAGCCGCCTCGCTCGAGAAGAGGAACTTCATCACCGGGCCGATAAGAAGCGCCATCGCCCCGTTGGCGACGGCAAACCCCACCATGCATACAAAGGCCAGCAGCAGCTCGACCTTGTACGCCGGAAGGAGTTTTAATATGCGTAGATAGGTGTTCATGGGTTTGATCGTTTCCTTCGGATGCCCCGCAAGTTGCTTCAAGGTGGTTCATTGCTCCGAAACGGCGGGCAGGGAGACCTCCGCCATTTGTTGCGCCAGAAGCAAAGGTCACTTCCTCAGCACCGGTTCCTCTTGCGAAATCCAGTTGATAACGCCGTTTTCGTCCCTTATCTCCGGCCTCATTATCCTGTAGACGGCCCGGGCCGCCTTGTCCGCGGCCCCGCCCCTGCCGAGGTTTTTCCTCAGGTCGGTCATATCCTCAACCATCCTGGCGCGCCTTTTCTCGTCCCGCAACAGGCCGAGGACCTCCCTTGATATGTTCTCGGGGCTGGCTTCATTCTGGATAAGCTCCGGGACTATCCTTGCGCCGGCCACGATGTTCGGGAGCCCTATGTTCTCCACGTTCACGAGCATGCGCGCTATGCCGTAGGATACGGGGGACATCCTGTAGACGATGACCATCGGGGTCCCTATAAGCGCGGTCTCAAGGGTGGCTGTGCCCGAGGCCACGACCGATGCGTCAGAGGCCCTGAGGGCCTCGTACATGCTATCCCGAATAAGGCGCACGTCCTGATGCTCGCCCTTCATCAGCCCGTCGAAGAACGCGTCGTTCAACCCCCTTGCCGCGGGTATCAGGAACCTGGCCTTTTTCCCGTTGCCAAGCCCGGCCCTGATCTTCTCCGCGGACTCAAGCATGACCCCGAGCATGCGTTTTACCTCGCCAGTGCGGCTGCCGGGCAGCAGCGATACGACCGTATCGTCGGGCGAGAGTCCGAGAGAGGAGCGCGCCTCTCCCCTTGTGAGCCCGCAACGGGCGATATCGGCCAGAGGATGGCCGACGTACTCGACGTCCACCCCGGCCTCTTTATAGAGGTAGAACTCGAACGGGAAGACGACGAGCATCTTGTCGACGAGGCGCGCTATCTTCCTTATCCGCTTCTTCCTCCATGCCCAGACCTGCGGGCTTATGTAATAAATTACCGGTATGCCGAGGCCCCGCGCCTTTTTGGCGAACCTCAGGTTGAAGTCCGGGAAGTCTATGAGGACGATAGCGTCGAACGGACGCTCGGTCACGAGCCTCTTAAGCTCCCTGAACCTCTTCAGTATGACAAAGAGCTTTTCAAGGACCTCTACCGCCCCAACCACGGATACGTCGCTTGAATCGAGGCCCGTAAGCCCGGCCCACCGCATCCTCTCGCCTCCCATGCCCGCGACTTCCACCCCTGGCATGAGGCGCTTGAGGGACTCTATCAGGGCGGCGCCGTGAAGGTCCCCGGACTCCTCGCCGCTCACTATGAAGACGCTGTTGCCCATTGTTCAAAAAACCGTTATACGACCGCTGTGCGCGAAAAATTTTAGCAATTGATGTTGATGGAGGATAAGTTTCTAACAGGTTGTTGAAAAACCCTCGCGTCCGTTCAGGCTGTTCAAAAAGCTCCCGACCCACGCCACTTGGCGTGGGTGCCCCGAAGGCGTCGAGGAGCGAGGAATGAGGCGTATTTTGTCCATACGCCGCAGTGACGAGCGACGGGGGCATCCTGGCAGGGCGCTGAAAAATCTTTGAAGCGAGCTCCTCTAAAAAGCCCTGCGGCTTGCCTCCTGTATCATCCGCGCCACTTCGAGCGCCCTCTTGCCGTCGGCGCCGGATACTACCGGCGCGCTCTTCGCGGCGCAGGCGCGTACAAAGGATTTAAGCTCTTCAAGGAGGGAATCCCTTTTCTCCATGGAGAGGTCTTCCTCCACGAGCGACGGGTATAGGGCGTCCTTGGCCGCAACGGGCCTCAGCGCCTTGAGGCTCTGGCCCATGTAATCCACCGACAGTTGCGCCCCGTTCTGGTATATGTCGAGCGTGCGCACCTTGTCCCTTGACGCCCTGCTCGCGGTGATGTTGGCGACACAGCCGTTTTTGAACACGAGCCTCGCGTTCATTATGTCGGCCATATCCGTCACGACCGGCATGCCCACGGCCTCAACGCCCCTGACCTCGGATTTGACGAGGTTCAGTATGATGTCTATGTCGTGGATCATGACGTCCATCACCACGTCCACGTCGGTACTCCTGCCCGGAAACGGGGAGAGCCTCCGGCACTCCATGTAGACTGGGTCTTTGACCAGGCCGTCGATCGCGGCTATAGCGGCGTTGAACCTCTCCAGGTGGCCGACCTGGAGCATTGCCCCGGACCTTTCGGCCTCCTTTATAAGTAGCTCCGCCTCATCCACGCTCGATGCTATCGGCTTCTCGATAAGCACGTCCACGCCCCTTGACAGGAAGTAGAGGCCGATAGAGCAGTGGCTCTCCGTAGGCGTTGCGACGCTCACGGCGTCCACCCTGCCGGCAAGTCCTTCGCATGACGTAAAGGCCTCGGTACTGTTCCTCCCGGCGGCCTCCCTGGCCCTCTCCGGGTCGCTGTCCACTACTCCGACAAGCTCCGCCTCCTCTATCATCGAGTACTTGCGGGCATGGAACGCGCCGAGATATCCGACGCCTATGACGGCGACCCTAATCTTCTTCCGGGAGTTCACCTTTTCTCTTGGTCCTTTCGCGCGCGATCCCCCTTTTCGACCCCTGCAGAAAGTCTATGTACCTCCTTGCGTGCGTCGAGCCGGGGAGCTCTTTTTCAAGCTCTTTTAACGCCTGTGTCAGGTTGAGCGAGGACCTGAGGACGATATTGTACGATTTTTTTATCTCTTCCATGTCCTGCCTGGTAAACCCCTGCCTCCTCAACCCAACGCTGTTGAGCCCGTAGAGGCGCGCCCTGTTCCCGACCGCCATTACGTACGGAGGGATGTCCTTGCTGACGGCGGACGCCCCGCCTATTATGCAGTAGGCCCCTATCCTCACGTGCTGGTGGACCGCCACGAGCCCGCCCACTATGGCGTTGTTGTCTATCCTTACGTGGCCTCCGAGCGTGGCGGAGTTGGCCATGATGACGTTGTCGCCCAGGACGCAGTCGTGCGCTATGTGAACGTAGTTCATGAACATGTTGTTGTTCCCGCAGACGGTCTTCAAGTTCTCCTTGGTCGTCGCCCTGTGGATGGTGACGAACTCCCTTACGACGTTGTTGTCGCCCATTATGACCTCGGTCTTTTCTCCCTTGTAGCCGAGGTCCTGGGGCGGGGCCCCTATGGAGACGAACTGGAAGATGGTGTTCCTGGCGCCTATGGTCGTCCACTTGTCGATGACTACGTGGGAGGCTATCCTGGAGTCCTTGCCTATCCGCACCCCCTCGCCGATGACGGAATACGGCCCCACCTCGACCCCGCTGTCGAGCTCGGCGGTCGGGTGTACGCAGGCAGTCGGGTCTATCTTGACGCCCCTTCCTATCTTTTCAGCCGGCTTGTTCATTAATAAGCCCTGCCTTTCCGCTTTATGTTCTGATTCGATACCCCGAAGCCCGCCCGGTGAAGCCGTGGAGCGGACGATTGCACCGGCCCCCCTCACTTCTCCATGATGGTCGCCATAAGTTCGGCCTCGGCAACGAGGGCGCCGCCTACGGTGGCCTCCCCCTTGAAGACCCATATAGTGCCCCTGCATTTGGTGACGGTCACGTTTATCTCGAGCGTATCCCCCGGCAGGACCGGTTTCCTGAACCGCGCCCTGTCTATGCCCATGAAATACACCACCTTGTTGTTCACGTTAGCGGATTTGAAGGCCAGCACCCCGCCGACCTGGGCCATGGCCTCTATTATAAGCACCCCAGGCATTATCGGGTGGCCGGGGAAGTGGCCGAGGAAGAACGGTTCGTTGATGGTGACGTTTTTCAGGCCCTTCGCCGATTTTCCCCCTTCGAACTCCACTATCCTGTCTATCAGGAGAAATGGATAGCGGTGCGGGAGTATGGACATGATCTCGGTAATGGTTATCATCGCGCCTCCTCTGTTCTTATTGCCGGGTTAAGC
>JACRLF010000127.1 GCA_016235365.1 Deltaproteobacteria bacterium
AAAGCTCACGTCCCCGGGGCCGGTGCTCTACAGGCAGGAGCGGATGGGCATCGGCGGCGACACCTTCGAGATGCTGAAGTTCCGCTCCATGGGGACGGACGCCGAGAAGGAGAGCGGGGCCGTCTGGGCATGCAAGGACGACCCCAGGAGGACCGCCCTGGGCTCGTTCCTTAGAAGGACCAGCCTTGACGAGCTGCCGCAGCTTTTCAACGTCCTCAAGGGCGACATGTCCATCGTGGGGCCGCGCCCCGAAAGGCCGGTGTTCATACAGGGCTTCAGGAAGGACATACCCAGGTACATGCTCAGGCACACCATGAAGGCCGGCATCACGGGATGGGCTCAGGTGAACGGCTGGCGCGGGGACACGGATATCAATAAGAGGATAGAGCACGACCTCTACTACATAGAGAACTGGTCTCTTATGCTCGATATGAAGATACTCCTCCTGACCATATGGAAGGGGCTTGTCAACCGCAATGCGTACTGAAACCGGGCTTAAGGAGCCTGTGGAGTTCCAGAACGCTAAACAATGAACCCATCCGGGGCTTAAGGAGCCCAGGGGGCTTCAGAACGCTAAAAAAAGAAACACGCCCGCACATCTCCGAGCTGACATCTCTGAAAAGGGCATAAAAAACCTTTTGACGGAGGTATGGAGATGAACGTGCTTGTCACCGGAGGCGCCGGGTTCGCGGGGTCGAACATAGCCATCCATCTGAAGCTCAAGAACCAGGGCTTCAACGTGGTATCGCTCGACAACCTTAAGCGAAGGGGGTCGGAGCTGAACCTGACGAGGCTTAAAAGGTGCGGCGTCAGGTTCATCCACGGCGATATCAGGAACAGGGAGGACCTGTCGTTCGAGGGGCTCTCATTCAAGCCTGACGCCGTGGTAGAATGCTCGGCGGAGCCGTCGGTCCTTGCCGGGTATAACGGAGGCGCCGAGTACGTGATAAACACGAACCTCGCCGGCACGATAAACTGCCTTGAGGCGGCACGGAGGTGGGGGGCGTCGTTCCTCTTCCTCTCTACGAGCAGGGTATACCCGATAGACAAGCTCAACGCGCTCAAGTTCACGGAGAGGGAGACGAGATTCGAGCTCGACGGCGACCAGGGGGTTGCCGGGGCCTCGGGCAACGGGATATCGAGCGACTTCACGCTCCGGGGGCCGAGGTCTCTCTACGGGGCCACCAAGCTCTGCTCCGAGCACATGATGGAGGAGTACAGGGCAATGTACGGTATGAAGTGCGTCGTCGACAGGTGCGGCGTCATCGCGGGCCCCTGGCAGATGGGAAGGGTGGACCAGGGGGTCTTCGTCCACTGGGTCGGGTCGCATTACTTCAACAGGGAGCTGCGTTACTTCGGCTACGGCGGCACGGGGAAACAGGTGAGGGACCTCCTGCACATAGACGACCTGTGCGCCCTTGCGGACTGGCAGGTGAGGCACATGGACGCGATCGACGGCGAGGTCTTCAACGTCGGGGGCGGCAGGGCGGCCAACCTCTCGCTGTGCGAGACGACGGGCCTGTGCAGCGATATAACGGGGAACAGGGTGAGAGTGACCGGGGAGCAGCAGGAGAGGGCGGCGGACGTAAGGGTCTATATCACCGATACGGCCCACGTCCGGAGGGCCACGGGGTGGGCCCCGCGCAGGGGGGCCGCGGACGTGCTCAACGACATATTCCGCTGGATAAGGTCTAATGAGAGGGAGGTAAAGGCCGCGCTCTTCGGCTGACGCGATGGTTTTAATGTTTCCTTCGGGTATAATTCCCCGGAGCTTGGCTACAGCAAGCCATGCTCATCAGTTCCTTCGGGCGCCCCGATAGAAAAGCCGGGGTGGTTCACGGATAACCGCGAAAGGCGTTGCACCTATCACGTATGATAAAGGCATATCTTCTCGGCATCCTCTGCTTCATGCTCTTTTTATGCGTCCATGCGGCGGTATTCCATACCTTCGAGCTGAAGGAGCGCTTCCGGGCCATAAAGACCATATTCTTCTCCCTGATACCCGTTTACGCGGCGCTCTACCTCATCCTGCCCTCCGGGTACGTAATCGTGGAGACGGGCGTCCCCGCTTTTTTCCCCGCCGCGCCGCTCAGGACAATCGTCGCCGCGACAAGGGCCATGTACTTCCTGAGCGGGTTCATGCTCTATCTATTCCTCTTCCTCGGGTACTGCCAGTTCTACTTCATAGTGGATAGGTCCATCTCCGTCAGGGTCATGATAGAGATAGAGAACTCACCTGAGAGAAGCCTCAGCGCGGAGGAGATACAGAGGGTCTATCCCTTCAAGGGGATATTGGACAGGAGGCTTGAGCACATGGTCTACGGCAATTACATCAAGGAGCGGGACGGCCGCTACTTGAATACCGGCAAGGGACGGGCTCAGGCGCGGGTCTTCGGCTTCCTCAAGGACTTTCTCAGGCTCGGGAAGGGCGGCTAAATACCATGTACAGGAAACCCATGAATACAAGCCCCCTTGACTTCGCGTCGGTGAAAGGGCGCGCCATAAAAGGCGGCAAGGCGCTTCTCATCAGGCACGTCGTCAGCTTTTCCATCAATATCACCGGCGGCATCATTATGGCCAGGGCCCTCGGGCCCCAGGTGCTGGGGCTGTACTTCATCTCATATACGCTCCTGGTGGTATTCCGCCAGCTGATAGACTTCGGGATCGGCACGCACCTGATACGTCTCCCGCACGAGCCGTCCCTCCCGGAGCTTAAGACCGCCTTCATTATACAGCAGTCTATCGGCGTCCTGTGCGTAGCCGCCGCCGTCCTCGTGATCAGCCCGCTCGCCTCGTGGTGGTACGGGCACGCGGAGCTCATTGCCTTCGTGGCCTCGGCCGGGGTGGGCGCGTACTTCAATTCGTGGCAGAGCATACCGCTTTCAAGGCTTGAGAGGGAGATGGATTATATAAGGGTAGGCCTCATAGAGGTCTCTGAAATAGTCGCGTTCAACGCGGTGGCGGTTCCGCTGACGCTCCTGGGCGATGGCGTGCTCGGCCTCGCGCTCGGGAACGTGGCCAGGGGGATCGTCCCCGCCGCGATAGCCGTGTTTGTAGCAGGCATACGCCCGGTATTCTCCGCGCGCAGGGAGGAGTTCACATCCCTCCTGCGCTCCGTGTACCCTATCATCGGGGCCAGCGTGGTGGCGTGGTTCATGCTACTGGCCCCGGCCGCGCTCGTCGGGTCGCTCGCCGGCGCCAGGGCGCTCGGCGTGGCCCAGCTCTCCTACACCATAATCGGCTATACGATGTTCATATCCACAATCTTCCAGAGGGTGGGGCTTTCTTCCCTCTCGAAATTCCAGGACGACGCGGAGAAGTTCAACAGGTCGGTCCACCACGCCCTGCGTCTCCTGTTCGTCATATATATGCCGTTCACCATGGGGATAGCGTCCATTTCGCCGTGGTGGGTCCCTTTGATATACGGCGCGCAGTGGGCGGGGATGGAGAAGGTGGTGCT
Source organism: Deltaproteobacteria bacterium (assembly GCA_016235365.1). GTDB lineage: Bacteria > Desulfobacterota > GWC2-55-46 > GWC2-55-46 > GWC2-55-46 > JACRLF01. The sequence goes on from JACRLF010000127.1 coordinate 3,461, forward strand.
CTACGCCTCGATACCGGTTACCATGTCGGCCCTTCTCTCCATCGTGGTCTCCGCGCTTGTGTCAAAGGGCTTTACCACCCTTGTATTCAAACAGAACATAATCTACGTCATCCTGTACTGGGCGGTCATGGGGGCCCTGGCCTCAACGCTCGGTCCGCTGTCCGTGCCGGCGGCGCATATCCTGGCCATATCTGCCGGGTACATGCTTATACGCGGGTACTCGCGCCACTGCGGCGAGATAGCGTACAGGCCCCTTGTCCTCGGTTTCTTGTCAGGCCTGGCGGTGATGTTTTTTTCGTGGTACGCGGTGGAGGACGGGTACCTCTTTGTCCCGTTCGTCCTGTGGACGCTCTTTTTAGGCGCGTTCATGGCCGCCTCCGCCTCCACGCGCCATACGGTCACGGCGTTCATAAACAACTTCAGGGAAGTATCGTAGAAATTTTCAGTTTGATAGTTTCAATCGTGTGATGATACTATCCGGCTGTGCGCGGCGGCATGAAACGGGGCCGACCGGGGAAGGCCGGAGTAATAAGGGGGATGATATGAAACGTATCTTTGTGACGGGTTCATCGGGTCTGATAGGGTCTGAGGTGGTTCTGTATTTCAGCCGCGCGGGCTTTGAGGTCCACGGCGCGGACAATAACCAGCGCGCCGTCTTCTTCGGGCCGCAGGGGGACACGCGCTGGAACCAGGAGCGTCTGCAGAAAAGCGTCCCTAAGTTCCGCCATCACGAGATAGACATCCGCGACCGTCAGGGGATTATGGACCTTGTCAAAGAGGTCCGCCCCGCCTGTATAATCCATACTGCGGCGCAGCCTTCACACGACCGGGCGGCGGCGATACCCTTCGATGATTTCGACACCAACGCCGTGGGGACGCTGAACCTCCTGGAGGCGGCGCGGAGATCTTGTCCCGAATCGCCCTTCATCCACATGTCCACCAACAAGGTCTACGGGGACCTGCCCAACTCCATCAAGCTCAAGGAGTCGGACACCCGTTGGGATTACGACGATCCAGGCTACGCGCACGGCATACCCGAGACCTTTTCGATAGACCAATCCAAGCACTCCCTTTTCGGCGCGTCCAAGGCGGCTGCGGATATCATGGTGCAGGAATACGGCCGCTACTTCAATATGCCCGCCTGCTGCCTGCGGGGAGGGTGCCTGACTGGACCGAACCACTCGGGCGTGGAGCTGCACGGTTTTTTAAGCTACCTGGTGAAATGCAATCTCGAAGGGATCGAATACAGGATATACGGCTATAAGGGAAAGCAGGTGAGGGACAACATCCACTCCGAGGACGTGGCGCGGTTCATGCTGGAATTCTATAATAACCCGCGTTGCGGCGAGGTCTATAACCTCGGCGGCGGCAAGGACAACTCCTGCTCCATCATCGAGGCGTTTGACATCGTCGGGTCTTTCACCGGCAGGAAGCAGAACCACAGCTACATGGAGCAGAACCGCATCGGCGACCACATCTGTTATTACAGCGACCTGAGAAAGATGAAGGCCCATTACCCGGGGTGGGATATCACCAGGCCGCTCAGAGAGACGATAGGCGAGATCGTAGAGGCGTGGCAAAAGAGGGCTTCTTTACAAAAAACATAAATGTTCGAGGAATATCTGCGGCCATGAGATTTCTAATCACCGGCATCTGCGGGTTTGTCGGCAACGCCATCGCAAAGCGTCTTTTGGAGACGGTAGAGAATTGCGCCATCTACGGCATCGACAACCTTATACGCCAGGGGAGCGAGCTGAACAGGGGCGGACTCCTCAAGTCCGGCGTCAGGCTCTTTCACGGCGACATCAGGCAGCAGTCGGATTTTGACGCCGTCCCTCAGGTGGATTGGGTGATAGACGCGGCCGCCAACCCCAGCGTGCTGGCCGGCGTTGACGGCAGGACGAGCAGCCGGCAGTTGATCGAGCACAACCTCTTCGGGACCGTCAACATGCTGGAGTATTGCAAAAGGGCGGGGGCCGGTTTCATACTGCTCAGCACCAGCCGGGTCTACTCCATCAAGCCGCTCTCCGAATTGCAGGTGGAGGTGCGCGGGCAATCGTTCCGTCTGAAAAAAGGGGTGGCCCTGCCGGACGGATTGACGGAATCAGGGGTTACCGAACGATTCAGCACAACCGCGCCCGTCTCCCTTTACGGGAGCACCAAGCTCGCCTCTGAGATTACGGCCCTTGAATACGGAGAGACCTTTGATTTTCCGGTCTGGATAAACCGGTGCGGCGTATTGGCCGGGGCCGGCCAGTTTGGAAGACCGGACCAGGGGATATTTTCGTTCTGGATAAACTCCTACCTCCGGAGACGGCCTCTGAAATACATCGGCTTCGGCGGGAACGGCTATCAGGTCCGGGACGCCATCCATCCACGCGACCTCGTACCCGTGCTCCTGAAGCAGATGTCCGGCGGGCCTTCGGCAGAGGCGCCGAAGGTCTGCAACTTCGGCGGAGGCATCGCCAACGCCATATCGCTCGCGGAGTTGAGCGAGTGGTGCAAGGACCGTTTCGGCCCCCATGAGGTGGCCAACGACCCGACGCCGCGTCCATTCGACATACCGTGGATGGTCATGGACAGTACGCTCGCCCATAGGGTCTGGGGCTGGAAGCCTCAAGTCCCGATAGACCGGTTATTGTCTGAAATTGCCGTCCATGCCGGGGATAACCCGGACTGGCTTGAGATATCGGGGGCCATATGAAGCCCCTGACGCTCCTCTCCATCGTGATACCGGCGCGGGACGAAGAAGGCTGTATATGCTCCACGGTCGAGCATCTGTCCCTTGAACTGCGCATCAGGGGCATCCAGCATGAAATCATCGTGGTCGACGACGGCAGCACGGACGCGACCTGGGAGTTGTTGACAAGGCTCAAGGCCCGTCTGCCGCAGTTGAAACCCGTGCAGAACACCGGGCTCCACGGCTTTGGCCGCGCCATTATCCGCGGACTCGACCATATGTCCGGAGACGCGGTAGTTATAATGATGGCCGACGAATCCGACGACTGCAGGGACGTGATACGGTACTGGGAGGAGTTGAATAAGGGTGTTGATTGCGTCTTTGGAAGCCGTTTCATAAAGGGCGGCTGCACGATAGATTATCCGTTGGTGAAAAAATTGCTCAACCGTCTCGCCAACACCTTCATCAGGGCGCTCTTCCATATCTCCCTGAACGACACGACCAATGCGTTCAAGGCGTACAGGGCCGAGGTCATAAACGGGTGCAGGCCGCTGCTATCGCCGCACTTCAACCTGACGGTGGAGCTTCCGTTAAAGGCGATAGTCCGGGGGTATACATGGACGGTCATACCCATCACCTGGCGCAACAGGCGCACCGGCGTGCCGAAGCTCAAGATAAAGGAGATGGGAAGCCGCTACCTGTTCATATGTCTCTACGTCTGGCTTGAAAAGTACTTTTCCAGGGGTGATTACAAAAGACGTGACATGTAATTTTTTGACAGGCCTCTTCAGCGCACGCAGGTCAGGATGCAGGAATGCCGTTTTTTACGTATTAGCCCTCTTACCGCCCCTGTATATCCTCTATCTTATCACAAGGTACGGTATAGACGTCCCTTTCTGGGACCAGTGGGAGTTTGTGCTCCTATTGAAGAAATTCAAGACAGGGGCGTTGTCATTCCCGGACCTATGGGCCCAGCACAACGAGCACCGCATACTCTTCCCCAAGCTTATCATGCTGGTCCTGGCCGCCGCTACGGGCTGGGACATCCGTTATGAGTTTTATGCGAATTTCTTCCTTGCCGGACTGACCTTCGTTTTCCTCAATCTTTTGTCCCGCAAGGAGGCCGGCGGCCGTTGCGCGCCCTGGTTTTCAGTCGTGTCCGCCTTTTTGGTATTTTCCCCCGTACAGGTGGAGAACTGGACATGGGGGTGGCAGATACAGATATTCCTCGGGGTGCTGGGCGCCGTCGTCGCCGTCTGGTCGGTGAGCCGCTGGCCTGCGCAATGGAAGGGGCTGATCGTTGCCATGGGCGCCGCGCTATTGGCCTCTTACTCATTCAACAACGGATTACTGACATGGCCCGTTGTCGGGATACTCCTGTTAGCGCAGGGGCAATGGAAGATGCGGCATATCGGGTTATGGGCGGCCGCCTTCATAATCTCGGTTTTCTTGTATTACCACGGCTATCAGAAGCCCGAACTTCACCCGTCCCTTCTATACCCCCTGAATCATCCTTATGATTACATCAGGTATGTATTCGCTTACCTCGGCTCTCCGCTCGCGTTCAGTAAAAGGGAGCATGCAATCGTCATAGGCATCCTCTTGACCTGCATCTTATGCATCGCGTCGGTCCAGGTGTGGCGTTCCGGCAGAGAGGGGTTTCAACGGCTCTTGCCCTGGCTGGCGCTGGCGTTGTATTCCATCTTAAGCGCCGCCGTGACCGGCATAGGGAGGCTGGGGTTCGGCGTAGACCAGGCAATGTCAGGCAGATATACCACGATATCCACGCCTTTTGCCGTCTCCGTCTTCGTTGTGGCGGCATACTGGATAGGCGATTACCTCGATCTCCGCAAAAGACTCCCGGGTAAGTTAATGGCCGTCGTCTGTTTCGTCTCTATCTTGTTTGTATTTTCCTATGCGTCTTCCTTTTCAAGAAGCTTAAAGAAATTTGCAAGGACGTCCGCGGGCATGCAAAAGGCGAAGCTCTGCCTGGAGGACCCGGGCTCGGCCGAAGACGCATGCCTGAAGATATTATATCCGGACACTGCGATAGTCAGAGAGAGGGCAAAGATGCTCATGGATATGGGCATCTTGAAGTGGAGTAGAACGCCTGTGCCGCTATCGGGCAAAGAAGGGGCGCAAGCCCCATGATACGCCGCATGGACTGATTGACGAATAGCGAATGAAATGTTAAGCTCTGAAGGTTATCCATCAATCCGGATATATCGAAGATTGAGCGCGGCTTGCCGCGGGGAACTTCAACGTTCTGAAACCCCTGGGTTTTAAGCCCAGGCAGGGTTTAATAATGCAATAATGGAGGAGGTTCCAGCGGTATGAATATCTGCGTTATCGGTACCGGTTACGTCGGGTTGGTGACAGGCACATGTTTCGCCGACTTCGGCGTAAACGTGCTGTGCGTCGATAAGGACGTGGAAAAGATAGAGATGCTCAGGCGTGGCGAGATACCGATCTTCGAGCCGGGATTGAAGGAGCTCGTGGACAAGAACATCAACGAAGGGCGGCTTATCTTCACCACCGAGCTCGGCGAGGCCATAAAAAAGGCGCTCGTCATATTCATAGCGGTCGGCACTCCTCCGCGCCAGGACGGCTCGGCGGACTTGAGCTACATCGAGGAGGTGGCAAGGACCATAGCCCAAAACCTCAACGGCTACAAGGTCGTCGTCACCAAGAGCACGGTGCCCGTAGGCACGGGCTCTCTAATAGAGTCCATAATCTCGAAGGAGCAGGGCTCGGACCATAAGTTCGACGTCGCCTCCAACCCGGAGTTCCTGAGGGAGGGGTCGGCAGTTGAGGACTTCATGAGGCCCAACAGGGTGGTCATAGGCGCAAGGAGCGAGCAGGCCGTGGCCATCATGAAAGACCTCTACTCGCCGCTCTATATTTTCGAGACGCCGTTCGTCATAACGGATATAGAGACCGCCGAGATAATAAAATACGCGTCTAACGCGTTCCTGGCGACCAAGATATCGTTTATCAACGAGATAGCCAACCTCTGCGAGCTGGTCGGCGCGGACGTCCATATGGTGGCCAAGGGGATGGGCCTCGATCAGAGGATAGGCTCCAAGTTCCTCCATCCGGGTCCCGGTTACGGCGGGTCCTGCTTCCCCAAGGACACCATGGCCATAACGAACATTGCCAGGGACCACGGCTATACCTTCAAGATAGTAGACGCCGTCATCGAGGTCAACAGGGCGCAGAGAGAGGTAATGATAGAGAAGGTCAAGGCCCTTGTCGGCGAGCTCTCCGGAAAGCATATAGGGGTGATCGGGCTCGCGTTCAAGCCGAATACAGACGATATCAGGGAATCTCCGGCCATAGACATAGTCAAGAGGCTCATAAACGAAGGGGCGGTCATAAAGGCATACGACCCGGCCGGCATGGAGAACGCAAGGAAGGCCATGCCGTACGACATCACGTACTGCGGCGACGCTTATGAGGCCGCGCAGGGATGCGAGGCCCTTCTCATACTTACCGAATGGAACCAGTTCAGGAAGCTCGACCTTGCGAGGATAAAGGGGCTTCTGAAGAAGCCCAGGATAGTGGACATGAGGAACATCTACGAGCCGGAGAACATGGGGAAGATGGGCTTTGAGTACGTATGCGTGGGCAGGGGGGAGAAGCGGTCGGACTTCAGGTTGATGCCCGAGCAGGGGCGCAAGGCCGGGGGCGGGTAGGGGTCTGCTGACCGGGGGGCGCGAGGTTAAGGAGATGCAGGAGGCATGCTGACCGTGTGGCGCAATGTTGGGGGGTGTGGGGGGGGTGCTGACACGGGGGCCGTGCCTGACGCAAAAAAACTGGTTGACTGCGTTCTCCCAAAGTTGTATATGTAGGGTCAGTGAAGCTTGGGCGCGGGTCAAATGAACATGCACAGCGAGCGCGTTCCCCGCAGAAAAGCTGCGGGGTCAAGCGAGCGAATAGAAATATATACTCCCTTATATGTCGAAGATTCCCCGCAGAAAAGCTGCGGGAAGCTTCAACCCTCCCCGGGCACGGAAGCCCCGTGGGTTTCAGAACATTAAAAAAGAGCTCTCAGGCCGGTTTTATAAGCTTAAGGGCCGTTTTATGGGTCCTTTTCCTCGCCGTTGGCATATACGCTGGTTTGAAATTCGGTTTGCCCGAATTCTCCAACTATATGCTCAGGATGGGTGTCGAGGAGGAGGCCAAAAACGCGCATATCTACTCCGATGAGCAGATCGCGGGGCGCGTCATGGAGAGGGCGGAGGCGTGGTCCCTGCCGCTTGAACGAGAAGGGATATCCATAGAACGCGACGACACGAATATAAAGATAACGGTAAGATACAAAGTAGTCGTAAATTTAGGATTGCTCGGCGGCTATAAGCGCGGGTTGAGCTACCGTATAGAGGTGGAAAAGCCGATAAAGGCGCCTTATCAGCCCATGAGGTAGACGCCGCGTCAACAAGCATAGCGAGCGGATTCTCCGTGGCTTGCCGCGGGGAGGAGTGAGCGAATTACAAACGATAAATTCCTTACTTGAAAATTCTCCGTGGCTTGGGTTCAGGAGAATTTTAACCCCGGAATAATCATGATAGAGGCCGGGGCAACACCAAAATAATCGCCTTGGCAGCCTGTTGGACCCTTTAAGTTTAATCCTGAGAGATTAAGAAGGGGAGGAAGATGAAACGCATTGCCTTATTGAAAAGACCAGAGACCTCCACCCTTCAATCGAGGGCGGGGGTATTTTTTTGCCCGGACGTGGTTGGGGGCTCTCTCCCGCGGGGGCGGCATGTGGAGTTCTAAAAGACGTACAGGGCGCATAAAGTGCAAAGGCGGACTTTGAGATGACGAGAAGGGTCGTAATGGATGATAAGGGCATTGACAGGGCCCTTGCCAGGATAGCCCATGAGATTATAGAGCGCAACAGGGGCACGGATAAGCTCGTAATACTCGGCATCCCCACGCGCGGGTACGAGCTGGCCAGGAGGCTCCAGAAAAAGATCGAGGAGATAGAGTCCGTCAGCCTGCCCGTTGGCGCGGTGGACGCGACGCTTTACAGGGACGACCTCGGCATAAAAAAAGACCAGCCGACGCTTAAGAAGATGGATATCCCTATCCCGATGGACGGCAGGATAATAGTAATGGTGGACGACGTCCTCTTCACAGGCCGCACCATCAGGGCGGCCATGAACGCGCTGATGGACTTCGGCAGGCCGCTCTCCATCCAGCTCGCGGTGCTCGTGGACAGGGGGCACAGGGAATTGCCGATAAAGGCAGACTACGTGGGCAAGAACGCCCCTACCTCCATGAAAGAGGGCGTAAAGGTGCATCTCATGGAGACGGACGGCGTCAACGAAGTGGTTATCGAGCCCGCCCCAGGGGCTTGAGGGACAGGCTCCAGTGGTGCGCCAAGACTTTAAAAAACAGGAAAGACCGCAAGGAAGATGAGACTCAAGAGAAAAGACCTTCTGGGCATAGAGGATCTAAGGGCCGATGAGATAGAGCTTATACTCTCTACGGCGGAGTCCTTCAAAGAGGTCTCCGACAGGGAGATAAAGAAGGTCCCCACGCTCAGGGGCAAGACGATAATAAACCTCTTCTACGAGCCCTCCACCAGGACAAGGACCTCATTCGAGATAGCCGCAAAGAGGATGAGCGCGGACGCCATCAACATATCCGCGTCCTCGAGCTCGGTCGTCAAGGGCGAGACCCTCAAGGACACGGCCAGGAACCTCGAGGCCATGAAGCCCGACTGCATCGTCGTCAGGCATTCATCTTCCGGCACACCGCGGATGCTCTCTAAATACGTCGCCTGTTCAGTGGTGAACGCCGGGGACGGCGCGCACGAGCACCCGAGCCAGGCGCTCCTTGACATGCTTACCGTCAAGGAGAAGAAGGGGCGTATAGACGGCCTCTCAATAGCCATCGTGGGGGATATCGCTCATTCGAGGGTGGCCCGCTCCAACATCTACGGCTTCACGAAGTTAGGCGCCAGCGTTATTGTGGCCGGGCCGCCGACCATGATGCCGCCGGGGATAGAGAGTCTCGGGTGCAGGGCCACGACGGATATGGAATCGGCGATAAAGGGCGCGGACGTCGTGATGATGCTCAGGATACAGACCGAGAGGCAGAAGGAGTCCTTCTTCCCGACCATAAGGGAGTACTCCAGGCTCTACGGCCTCAACGAGGAGAGGGTTAAAAGGGCGAAGGACGACGTCATAATACTCCATCCGGGTCCTATCAACAGGGGGGTGGAGATATCCCCCGAGGTCGCCGACGGCCCCTACTCCCTCATACTCGACCAGGTGACAAACGGCGTGGCGGTGAGGATGGCGATATTCTACCTCCTCCTCGGCGCGGCAAGGGAGGAATGAGGGTTCCACCGACGTGAAGGTTCGCTATGGGGCGCATCACGCGATAAGTAAGGCTTAATAACGGGGAATATACAACGATATGGAAAGACTGATCATAAGGGGCGGCCACGTCATCGACCCCGCCACGGACATCGACGGCGAGTACGACGTCTACGTGGTTGGCGGGCGGATAGCGGCCCTGAGGCCCGCTGCCTCCGATACCGGCGAGGTAAGCCCGGACGCACCCGGCGTTACGCTGATAGACGCCCGGGGGCTCCTTGTCGTCCCCGGGTTTATCGACCTCCACACGCACCTGAGGGAGCCGGGCTACGAGTACAAGGAGACCATTCAGACCGGGACGGACGCGGCAAAGGCCGGGGGGTTTACGACCATACTCTGCATGGCCAACACCAACCCCCCGAACGACAACGAGTCGGTGACGAGGCACATAATCAAGAACGCCGAGAATAGCGGCATAAGGGTCCTGCCCGTGGGCGCGGTGACCCAGGGGCTCAAGGGAGAAAAGCTCTCCGAGATGGCCGGGCTCAAATCAGCCGGGTGCGCGGCGTTCTCTGACGACGGGGCGCCTGTCGTGGACGCCGGCGTGATGAGAAGGGCTCTTGAGTACTCCCGTATATTCGACATGCCGGTAATAAGCCACGCCGAGGACCCCTCTTTAGTCTCCGGCGGCGTGATGAACGAGGGGGTAGTGTCCACGAGGCTCGGGCTCAAGGGCATACCCAACGCCGCCGAGGAGGCCATGGCGGCAAGGGACATAGCCCTTGCCGAGCTGACCGGGGCCAGGCTCCACATAGCGCACGTGAGCGCGAGAGGGACGGTGGAGCTTGTAAGGGCGGCGAAGGGACGGGGGTTGAAGGTGACGGCCGAGGCCACACCGCACCACCTGACGCTGACGGATGAGGCGGTGGAGGGGTACGACACGAACGCGAAGATGAACCCGCCGCTCCGCACAAAAGAGGACGTCGAGGCCCTGCGCGCAGGTGTCAGGGACGGGACCATAGACGCGATAGCCACCGACCACGCCCCGCACTCCGTCATCGAAAAGGACGTGGAGTTCGACGGGGCCGCGAACGGCATCATCGGCCTTGAGACGGCGTTCTCGCTTATCTGGGGGCTCGTGGAGGAGGGCGTGTTCACCCCCGGCACGGCGATCAGGGCGATGACCGTCAACCCGGCGAAGGCCGTGTCCATCGACGGCGGGACGCTCAAGGTCGGTAAGATCGCCGACATAACGCTGATAGACCCGGCGCGCTCATGGAAGGTGGAGCCGGGAAACCTCAAGTCAAAGTCGAAGAACACCCCGTGGGCCGGCGCCGTCTTGAAAGGCGTCGTGGTGAAGACGATAGCCGGGGGGAAGATAGTCTACGGCGGCCCGGGGCGATAAGACCGCCGGCACTTAGGGAACCTCTGATTAATTCTTTTTTTAATGTCATTGCGAGGAGCGCACGCGACGAAGCAATCTCCAAGTTATTGATTTATCAAAAGATGAGATTGCTTCGCTTCGCTCGCAATGACGCACCAAGGAATTAATCAGAGC
>JACRLF010000117.1 GCA_016235365.1 Deltaproteobacteria bacterium
AGATAACCGCGTACGTCCCGATGCCGCAGGGGCTTGTGTCCCTGGTCTTAAGCCTCCTCGGGGAGATGCTCATAGGCGCGGCCATCGGCCTTTGCGTAAGGTTCATATTCTCGGGCATAGAGTTCGCCGGCCAGGTGGCGAGCTTTCAGATGGGCATAGGCATGGCCAGCGCCTACGACCCCATCAACAGCGCCCAGGTGACGGTATTCGGCAAGATGATGAGCATACTGACGCTATTGATATTCCTGAGCGTCAACGGGCATCTGATGGTGTTGATGGCGCTCTCCAGGAGCTTTGAGGTCATCCCCCCCTACGGGTTCCATCTTTCAAACTCCCTTATCGAGGGAATGGTCAACTTCTCAAAGGAGATATTCCTGCTCGCCATAAAGTTCTCGGCGCCGGTGATGGCGATCCTCATATTCGTCAACCTCGCCCTCGGGATTATGGCCAGGACCGTTCCTCAGCTCAACATGTTCGTAGTGGGATTCGCGGTCACCATAATGGTGGGGTTCGTCGTCATGGCGCTCTCCCTGCCGGTGTTCGAGACCGCCGTTATCGGCGTGTTCGACAGGATGTGGTACGGGATATTCGAGCTTATACGGGTGATGTAGCATGGCGGAACTGGACCAGGAAAAAACAGAACAACCCTCGTCGCGAAGGCGCGAACAGGCGCGTCAGGACGGCAGCTTCGCCATCAGCAAGGAGCTGAGCTCGTTTTTCGTCGTCCTGACGGGTTTGCTGGTCCTCTATTATTCGGGCCTGTGGATGGTGACCTCGGTGGCTGACTTCATGAAAAAATCATTCGCGCTGCGCGCCAACGACCTCACGGTCAGGGATATAAGCGGGATGTTCCAGGAGGTATCCTACAGGTTCTTCCTTGTAGTCGCGCCGGTCTTTTTCATCCCCGTCGTGGGGGCGCTCTCGTATGCGCTCCAGAACGGGTTCGCATTCACCGGCAAGGGGATAACCCCCCAGTTCTCAAAGCTCGACCCCATAGCCGGGGTAAAGAGGCTGTTTTCCTTCAATTCCGTCGTGGAGCTCGTCAAGTCGCTCGCCAAGATATCCGTCTTGAGCTACGTCGTCTATACCGTCATTTCCAGGGAATGGATGAACCTGCCCTTCCTCCTGGACATGGACGCCATGACCTCGATGACGTACATAGGCAGGGTATCCTTCAGGATAATGACCAAGACCGCCTGGGTGCTGGCCGTGATCGCGGCGCTGGACTACGTCTACCAGAGGTGGACCTTCGAGAAGAGCCTCAGGATGACCAAGGAAGAGCTCAAAGAGGAGATGAAGGAACTCGAGGGAGACCCGATAGTCAAGGCCAGGATAAAGAGCATCCAGAGGGAGATGGCCAGGAAGAGGATGATGCAGGAGGTCCCCAAGGCCGACGTCGTGGTGACGAACCCGACACACATAGCGGTCGCCCTCAGGTACGACAAGGAGAAGGCGAGCGCCCCGCTCCTGGTGGCGAAGGGCGCCGGCCAGATAGCGGAGAAGATAAAGGAGATAGCCAGGAAGCACGGCGTGCCCGTGGTGGAGAACAAGCCCGTGGCCCGCAACCTCTTCAAGCACGTGGAGATAGGCAAGGAGATACCCGTGTCGCTCTACAAGGCCGTGGCCGAGATACTGGCGTACGTATACAGGCTCAAAGGGAAGTACAGGAGATAAGGGAGCAGAGGGACTATCATGGCTACTCTCGTCGAGAACATAGCAAGGTTCAGGAAGGGCTCGGAATTCCTCCTGCCCGCGGGTATTGTCGGGATACTCATGGTCATGATACTGCCCGTGCCCCCGATAGTGCTCGACCTCCTGCTCACGTTCAACATAACCGTCTCGATAATCATACTGCTCGTGGCGGTGTACATCAACAAGCCGCTCGATTTCTCGACGTTCCCCACCCTGCTGCTGATAACGACGCTCTTTCGCCTCTCGCTCAACGTGGCTTCGACCAGGCTGATACTCCTGCACGGCGCCGAGGGCCCGGGCGCCGCCGGACAGGTCATAAGCTCGTTCGGCAACTTCGTCGTCGGCGGCAACTACGCGGTCGGCTTCGTGGTCTTCTCCATACTGGTGATAATAAACTTCGTCGTCATCACCAAAGGCGCCGGCAGGATAGCCGAGGTCGCCGCCAGGTTCACCCTTGACGCCATGCCCGGGAAGCAGATGGCCATAGACGCCGACCTGAACGCCGGGCTGATAGGGGACGAGGAGGCGCGCAGGAGAAGGAAGGTTGTGGCGCTTGAGGCGGACTTCTACGGGGCCATGGACGGAGCGAGCAAGTTCGTCAGAGGGGACGCCGTGGCGGGCATACTGATAACGGTCATAAATATAGTCGGCGGGTTGATAATAGGGGTCGCGCAGCAGGGCCTGCCCATCGACGTCGCGGCCAGGACGTATACGCTCCTCACGGTCGGGGACGGCCTCGTGGCGCAGATACCCGGCCTCATCATATCCACGGCCGCCGGCCTCGTCGTTTCGAGCGTGAACTCGGAAGCCGGCCTGAGCTCAAGCCTTGCCAATCAGTTCATCATGAACCCCAAGCCGATACTCATTTCGAGCGCCATACTCTTTATCTTCGGGATCATCCCGGGGCTGCCCCACCTGGCGTTCTTCATGCTCTCCGCCGCGACAGCCGGCATCGGCTATGCCGTGTACAGGACCGCCGAGGCACGCAAGGCCGCGGATGACGCCGCCGAGAGGGAGAAGGCCGTAAAGCCCGCGGCTAAGAAAGAGGCGGTGGACGAACCGCCGCTTATCGACGCCCTCGGCCTCGAGGTCGGATACAGGCTCATACCGCTCGTCGATTCATCCGAAGGCGGGGAGCTGCTCGAGAGGATAAAGGCCATAAGGAGGCAGTTCGCCGAAGAGATGGGCGTGGTGGTCCCGGCCGTCCATATCAAGGACAACCTGCAGCTCAAGCCCTCGGAGTACGTCTTTCTCATAAAGGGCGTGGAAGTCGCCAGGGGAGATCTCCTTATCGGCCATTCGCTGGCCATAGACCCGGGCAACGCGCAGGGCGGCCTTGACGGCGTGCATACCACCGACCCGGCCTTCGGCCTGCCGGCCATCTGGGTCCCGGACTCCATGAAGGAGAAGGCCCAGCTCATGGGTTACACGGTGGTGAACCATTCGGCCATCGCCGCCACCCATATAACCGAGATTATAAAGTCCCACGCCCACGAGATACTCGGACGCCAGGAGGCGCAGACCCTCATAGACAGGCTCGCCAAGCACCACCCGAAGGTCGTCGAGGAGCTTATCCCGGGGATGCTGAGCCTCGGAGGCGTCCAGAAGGTGCTCCACAACCTGCTAAAGGAGAGGGTATCCATAAGGGACCTTCAGACGATATTGGAGACCCTCGCCGACTACGCCGCCATTACAAAGGACACGGACCTCCTTACCGAGTACGTGAGGATGCAGCTCGCAAGACAGATATCCAGGGGGCTCCAGGGCGCGGACGCCACCATGCAGGTCATAGCCCTCAACCAGGACATAGAGGACACGATAGCAAAGGCGGTGCACGAGACCCCCCAGGGGTCGTACTTCAGCATAGAGCCCGTAGCCGCGCAGCGCATACTGCTCAGGCTCAAGGAGGCGCTTGAGGAGGTCATGTCAAAGGGCTATCAGCCGGTGGTCCTCGTTTCGCACCAGACCAGACGATTCGTCAGAAAGCTCATCGAAAGGTCGTTCCCGGCGGTGCCGGTGCTTTCACACAGCGAGATTTCCAGCAACATCAAGGTACAGACACTAAAGGTGGTGAGGCTCTGATATGCACATAAAGAAATTCACCGGCTCGACGGTAAAGGAGACCATCAAGGCCGTAAAGGCCGAGTTCGGCGAGGACGCGTTGATACTGAGCTCCAAGAGGATACAGACCGGGGTCTACGAGGTCGTCGCCTCCGTGGATTACGACTTGACGAAGCCGGTAGACGTAGACATATCAAAGGCCTCCGGCGGCGGCGTTGCCGCCCCCGCTCCGGGGTCAGACCCATCCGCCGGGGGCATTGCCTCCGGGGCGATGAAGGATGAGCTCAAGGACTTGAGGGAACTGAAGGAGTTCTGCATCTCGATGATGTCGCAGAGCAGGACCCGGCCCGCCAGGATATACACGGAGCTTGAGGAGGAGTTCGCGCGCAGGGGGGTGGACAAGACCCTTGCCCAGAAGATACTGATGAGCGCCTTCAAGGGCGTCCCCAGGGAAAAAACGGCGGACTCCGGGTATCTGAAGGCGTACATGAGGGAGAAGATGATCGAGAAGATAGAGGTGACGGACCCGCTCTCAAGGAACAGGATAGTGGCGTTCATCGGCCCCCCGGGGGTAGGCAAGACGACCACGATAGCGAAGCTCGCCGCCATATACTCGCTCAGGAAAAAAAGGAGCGTGGCCCTTCTGACCATGG
>JACRLF010000118.1 GCA_016235365.1 Deltaproteobacteria bacterium
GTCAGCCAGGGCAAGACCATTGAGCTTGAACACCTGATGGTCTGCCAGGACGTAGATGACGGGCAGAGGCCGGTCGAGGCGGCCGTCCATGCCGCCGTCAACAATATGACGCTTTGGGAGATGGAAAAGGGTCTGATATGTAAAACTCTTGACGAAGTGGAGGGGAACAGGACAAAGGCCGCCAAGATACTCGGCATATCTGTCCGTACTTTGAGGAATAAGTTGAAGGAATATGGGCAAGTTTTGCCCGAGGTGGGGAATAATTGACCTGATTTCGGACTTTTTCCAGTTTTGAAACCCCGCGGTTATCGACTATCATTGAATCTGGTACGGTTTTTGCTTATTTATCATGCCGAACACTACGGCGACGGCCGTGAGACGGACGGGACGGGGTTGACTTAGAGGAGACAGCGATGATAAACGGCCTATTTGACAGGACGATAACGTTATTGGGGGACGCGCTTGACCTGAGGGCCTCAAGACAGAAGGTGCTCGCCTCCAATATCGCAAATCAGGAGACCCCCGGCTACAGGGCGCGCGACATAAACTTCGAGGACGAGCTCAGGAACAGGGAGGGCGGGGTTCAGGCCGGGGGGATACTAGCCTCGACCAACGCAAGTCATATCGGGCCCGCTTCTTCCGGCAGCCCCGAGCCCCAGGTAGTGGAGAGGGCCACCGACCTCGCGGGATACGACGGGAACTCCGTCGGGATAGAGGGCGAGATGGTAAAGCTCTCGGAGAACGCCCTTATGTACACGGTAGCCGCCAAGATGCTCAGGAGCAAGTTCGCAACGCTGATGAACGCAATCAAGGAAGGGGGTAGATAGACATGGCCGACATTTTTTCAATAAGCGCTTCAGGGATGGAAGCCCAGAGGCTTCGCATGAACATAATAGCCGGCAACCTGGCCAACGTTGAGACGACCAGGACCTCAAGCGGCGGCCCCTACAGGAGGAAGGACATATTGTTTGAGACGGACCGGCCCAACTCCTTCGCCGACTACTTGAACGCGAGCGCGGGCACGGAGAGCGCCGGGGTGAAGGTGGCAGGGATAATAGAGGACGCGAGGCCGCTCAAGTACGTTTATGAGCCGAGCCATCCGGACGCCGACACGAACGGGTACGTTGCCTATCCGAACGTCTCCGTGGCCGAAGAGATGGTGAACATGATATCGGCATCGAGGAGCTATGACGCCAACGTCTCGGCCTTCAAGGCCACGAGGGACATGGCCAACAAGGCCCTTGAGATAGGACAGTAGTCCCCCGGCAGGCTTGTGTCCTTGTCCTGCCGTCTTAATACATTGGAAGTCCGCTTCGGAGGTTTACATCAATGGTGGATTCAATCAAGTCAGGCCTCGTAAATACCGCCGCAACGGCGGCCGACCAGCTTAAAAAGGCCGCTTCTCCCCAGGAGTCCAAAGACTCCTTCAGCGCCCTCCTAAAGGAATCGATAGACAAGGTCAACACCCTGCAGAACGAGGCCGACAAGGCCATCGAGGGGCTTGCCAAAGGCACGGCCGGCAACATCCATGAAACCATGATAGCCGTAGAGAAGGCCAACCTGTCGTTCAGCCTCATGGTGCAGGTGAGGAACAAGCTCCTGGCGGCATACGAAGAGATAATGAGGACTCAGGTATAAGCGATGGATAAGCCGCTTGCGATCTTCAAGAACATAGGCGTCGGTAAGAACGTCATTTTTCTCGGCCTGGCCGCCCTCGGCGTGGCGGCCCTCGTGGTCTACCTGCTCTGGAGCAAGGGCCCGGAGTACCAGGTCCTTTTCTCCAACCTTTCCGCGGAGGACTCCGGCACGGTAATAGAAAAACTGAGGGAAAAGAGGATCCCCTATAAGGTCGACGGCGCCGCCATCAGCGTCCCCATGGACAAGGTCTACGAGACCCGGATGGAGCTTGCGGGAGAGGGGCTTCCGCAGGGCGGCGGGGTGGGCTTCGAGATATTCGACAAGACGGGCTTCGGCGTCACGGAGTTCGTTCAGAAGGTCAACTACAAGAGGGCCCTCCAGGGCGAGCTTGCGCGCACCATCTCCCAGATAAAGGAGGTGGAGACGGCCAGGGTGCACATAGCCATGCCGGAGAAAGGGGTTTTCCTCGACGAGCAGAAAAAGGCCCGCGCCTCCATAATACTCAAGTTGAAGCCCGGAAAATCCCTGACCGCCGGACAGGTGAGCGCCGTGGTGCATCTGGTCGCCAACAGCTTCGAGAACCTCAAGCCGGAGGACATAACCGTCGTGGACACGGCCGGGCGGATGTGGACCAAGGCGAACTCCGCCGATGACAACGTCATGGGGTTGAGCTCCGGCCAGCTTGAGTACAAGAGGTCGATAGAAAAGGACCTCGAGACCAGGATCCAGACGATGCTTGAGAAGGCCGTGGGGACGAACAAGGCCGTTGCGCGCGTATCGGCGGACCTCGACAACAAGCAGGTGGAGCGCACGGAAGAGACGTTCGACCCGGACAGCCAGGTCGTAAGGAGCGAGCAGAGGAACAAGGAGAAGGCCATCGGCGGGACGACCGCCGTAGGCGTCCCCGGCGTCCTTTCCAATATGCCGGACGGCGCCCAGAGGCCCGGAGCGTCCACGGCGGCCGCCGCCGTATCTACCCCTTCGCAGTCGCAGAGGCAGAACGAGGTCGTAAACTACGAGATCAACAAGGTCGTAAGCCGCGTGATAGAGCCGGTGGGCTCGATAAAGAGGATGACGGTATCGGTGCTTGTGGACGGGGCATATGAGACGTCCAAGGGGGCCGACGGCAAGGATGTCAGGAAGTACATCCCCAGGACCGAAGACGAGATAAAGAAGTTCACCGAGATGGTCAAGGGGGCGGTCGGCTTTTCGGAGAAGAGGGGGGACGCGATCACCGTCTTAAGCGCCCCGTTCGAGGCCGACCAGGCCGAGGTAGGAGTTGAGGCTGAAAAGACGTCCTTCATCTCCGATATAGCGTCCAAACAGCCGTATCTGCTGCCTGTGGCGATAAAGTACGCCACGATATTGACCATAGTCCTGGCCGCGTTCCTCGTTATCCTGAGGCCGATCCTGAAGAGGTTCAACGAGGAGAGTGTGGCGCTCCAGGCCATAGAGAAGTCGCTGCCCGAGGGGTATGCGTCCCCGGGACTGCCCGCCGGGATTTCGAGAGAGGACAAGGACCAGGTGGAGGCTCTTAAGGTGCTTGTCAGGAAAGACCCCCAGCAGGTCGCTACCGTCATAAAGAGCTGGATCAAGGAGAGATGACGCATGCGGGACAGGTTCTCAGGTCTTGAAAAAGCCGCCCTTCTGCTTATGCACATGGGCCAGGAGCTTGCCTCCGAGGTATGCAAGCACCTGAACCCCACGGAGGTGCAGTTGCTCGGCGCCACCATGATCAACAAAGAGTCCGTATACATGGAGAGCGGCAAGCAGGTCGTCAAGGATTTCCTCAACGCCAGGGATAACGGCGAAGTTATCGTGGAGGGCCTCGAATTCGCCAAGTCCGTGATAACCAAGGCCCTTGGAGCCGATAAGGCCCAGAACATCCTCGACCAGATTTCCAGGGACAGCGCCGGGGGCGGGATAGAAACGCTTAAATGGATGGACCCCGCAATAGTGGCCAACGTGATAAAGAGCGAACACCCGCAGATAATCGCACTGATACTCTCCCACCTCGACCCGGAGAGGGCCGCCCAGGTGCTGCTCCACATCCCGGAGGACAGGCTCAGGGGCGAGATAATGCTCAGGGTCTCCACCTTGAAGAGGGTCCCGCAGGCCGCATTAAAGGACCTCGAGGTGCTCTTGAGCGAGCAGATGCTCAACGCGGACAGCGGTTTCGGAAGCACCATCGAGGGCGTGAAGATAGCCGCCGAGATACTCAACCAGATGGAGCCTAAGTCCGGGGGCGGGATTATGGACGTCATAGAGAACGCGAGCCCGGACCTCGCGTCGAAGATACAGGAGAAGATGTTCGTCTTCTCCGACCTTATCAGCATAGACGACAAGGGCATGCAGCTTATAATCAAGGAACTCGGCACCGACGTCCTCGGGCTCGCGCTCAAGGGCTCTGACGAGAACATCAAGGGCAAGTTCCTCAATAACATGTCGGAGAGGGCGTCTGAGATGTTGAGGGAGGATATGGACGCAAAGGGCCCGGTCAAGCTGAGCGACGTCGAGAAGGCGCAGCAGGAGATAATAAAGATAGCCCGCAGGCTTGAGCAGGAAGGCAAGATAATGAGGGCCGGAAAGGGTGGAGACGTCCTTGTCTAAGGTGATAAAGGGTTCAACCGCTGAAAAGATGAACGCGGAGCCTTTGGTGCTCAAGTCGCTCTCCGCGGCCTCCGGCGCGGACGAGCGGTCCGGCGGGAGGAAGGTCGGCGATTCCGCCGTGGACGTGGAGCGCGCGGCCTATGAGAAGGGGTTCAGGGCCGGGGAGAAGGACGGCTTTGAGCTCGGGAGGCGGAAGGCCGAGGTCGCCTTCAACGGGGTGGCAGGGATACTCGATGCGCTCTCCTCCTTCAAGGCGGGGCTCTACAAGGAGTGCGAAAAGGAGGTCGTGGACCTCTGCCTCGCCATAGCCAGAAAGGCCGTACAGATAGACGTGGAGAGGAGCGGGGACGCGGTCATGGGCTCGGTGAGGGAGGCGCTCAAGGCCGTCGTGGCCGCGGGCGAGATAGTCGTCAAGATAAACCCGAAGGACGCCGCCACGCTCAACCAGTACAAGCCCGAGCTCGCCAGGTACGGAGACGGGGTCAAGGGTGTGACGATAGAGGTGGATGATTCCATATCCAAGGGCGGCTGCGTGATTGAGACCAATTACGGCGAGGTGGACGCCACCATCGATACGATAATGGGAGACATAGAGGAAAGGCTCAAGAATGCATACTGAGCTTGCGGCATCGCTCCGGAGGCAGATAAGGAACGTCGAGGAGATGAACCCGATACGGGTAAACGGCAGGATAACGAGGGTCGTGGGCCTTGTCATGGAGGGGATAGGGGCAGGGTCCTCGGTCGGGGAGTCGTGCCTGGTATATCCGAAGGACAACGCCGCGCCGCTCCCGTGCGAGGTCGTGGGCTTTTCAGACGACAAGATAATACTCATGCCGCTGGGGGACATAAGGGGCGTGAGCCCCGGAAGCAAGATAGTGGCCAAGAGGAACAGGGCCGCCGTGGGCGTAGGCAGGAAGCTCCTCGGGCGCACCCTTGACGGGCTCGGCAACCCCATCGACGGGCTCGGGCCGGCCGACACGGAAAAGGAGTACCCGCTCTACGCCACACCGCTAAATCCGTTAGCGCGCAAAAGGATAGACAAGCCTCTGAGCGTCGGGATAAAGGCCATCAACGGCCTCTTTGCCGTCGGAAGGGGGCAGAGGCTCGGCATATTCGCCGGGAGCGGCGTGGGCAAGAGCGTGCTCATGGGCATGATGGCCAGATACACCGAGGCCGAGGTCAACGTAATAGCGTTAGTGGGAGAGCGAGGCAGGGAGGTAAAGGAGTTCATAGAGAAGGACCTCGGCCCCGACGGCCTCAAGAGGTCCGTGATCATAGTGGCCACATCCGACCAGCCGCCTTTGATAAGGATGAGGGCCGCGTTGATGGCCACGGCCATAGCCGAGTACTTCAGGGATTTGGGTCTGGACGTCCTGCTCATGATGGACTCCATATCGAGGTTCGCTATGGCCCAGAGGGAAGTCGGCCTGGCTGTTGGAGAGCCTCCTGCCACAAAGGGGTATCCTCCCTCCGTCTTTGCGCTCCTCCCGAGGCTCCTTGAACGAGCCGGGACCTCGAACGGGAGCGGCTCGATAACCGGTTTTTACACGATACTCGCGGAGGGGGACGACGTCAACGACCCGGTGGCCGACGCCGCCAGGGCGATACTCGACGGGCATATAGTGCTGTCGAGGGACCTGGCCTCGCAGGGCCATTACCCCGCCATAGACATCCTCCCCAGCATAAGCAGGGTGATGATGGACATAGTCTCCCCGGAGCACTGGAAGATGGCGATGAGGCTCAAATCCGTGGCAGCCACCTATAAGAAGGCCTACGACCTCATAAGCATCGGCGCGTACAAGGAGGGGAGCGACCCCAAGGTAGACCACGCGATAAAGGTCATAGACAGGATAAACAACTTCCTGAGGCAGGACATAACCGAGGGGGTCGGCTTCGAGGACTGCCTTCAGAGGCTTTTCGCGCTCGGTATATGACGAGTTTCAACAGGCCGCTGAAAACGTCCATCAACCTGCCGGAGGGATCGACCTGACATGAAGAAATTCGTTTTCAAACAGGAGCCTCTGTACGAGTTCAGGAAGCTGCTTGAGGAGTTGAGCCAGGTCGAGTTCGCGGCGGCCCTTAAGAGGCTCGATGAGGAGGAGTCCAAGCTTTCGTTCCTGAAAGGCGTCTACCGCAAGACGTCCGAAGAGGCTGACGGGCTCAAGGAAAAGGGCGCGCCCGTATCGGATATAAGGATGTATCACGACTACCTCACAACGCTCAAGAGGCATATAGCCGCGCAGGAGGGGGCGCTCAAGGAGTTGAGGGAGTTCTTCGAGAAAAAGAGGAACGAGCTTCTCGAAGCCTCCAGGAACAAGAAGGTGCTCGAGACGATGAAAGAGAAGTCCTATAACGACTACATTATGCATATAGAGAAGCTGGAGCAGAAGATCACCGACGACATGGTGACCAGCAGGTTCAAAAGGAGCGGCAGAGATGAGGTATAAGAAGGCTGTGGCCGTTCTGGCCGCGTTAAAGATAGCCGTCCTGGCGGTATGGGTATTTTCGGGCTTTGGTCTCAAGGCCTCTCAGGTGTCGGCGGAAACCCAGGCGGAGCCGCAGGTCAAATCGGCCCCGGGGCTCAAGGATGAGGCCTCCAAAAAGTCCGACGAGGCCTACGTCGGGGATAAGGCGCTTTTGGACGCCATCGGCAGAAGGCAGGCGGAGCTCGACGCGAGGGAGGAGGAGATAAAGGTTAGGGAAGAAAGGCTCAAGGCGCTCAAAAGGGACATCGAGGATAAGCTCGCGGAGATCAACAAGGCCCGCAACGAGGTCGAGGACCTCTCCAAAAAGATAAAGGAGAAGGACGCGGAACGGCTGAATAAGGTCGTCAAGATATACGAGTCGATGAGCCCTGAAGAGGCCGCCCCGAGGGTGGAGAGGCTCGATGAGGAGATGGCCGTCTCGGTGCTTGCCACCATGAACCCAAAGAAGGCTGCAAAGATTATCGCCGTGATGGACGTGGACAAGGCCGCCAGGTTGACCCTCGCGATAAAGTCAAGACACAACTGACAAGGCCCGCATCCCACGCATATCGGCAGACCCCGCGCGGCTCGACCCGCCGTGCGCCCCCCCCCACAAAAAAAACAAAAATATCGACCCCGTAGTCCCCATCTTTTTCAGGCTCACCGCCGCGAAAAGCCCTTTCATGCCAATTTTTTTAACGTTCCGTAACACCTGTGGCCTTAACCGTGGAGGCCTCATGCAGGCAAAAAATACTTTCATGGGGAAAATAATGCCTCCATCGATTGAGGAGGGGCGGCGCAATAAATTCATCTGTAAACCATAATATATTGAATTTATTGTAAAAAATACAAGACCTCCACCTGGCACGCCTATTGCAAAACAGATTTCCGGCAGTATAGGCATCTAAAGAGGCTGCGGAAAAACTACAAATTCACGTCAGGTTGCTAACGAGGCGGATCAGGAGAGAAGATGGAGCTATCGGTATTCGGCGCGGTCAACGCGCAGGGCGCAGTGGCCAGGGAGCTCCGTAAGGGGTCAGCGGCGGATTCCAACGGTACCGGATTTACCGAGGCCTTGAGCGAATGCATGGAGCCCGACGGGAGCGTTGCGCCCGAGCCCCGGGGGAGCGGGGACGGACAGGTGGACACGCCAAAAGACGCATCGCCACATCCGAGGCGCTTCCATAACCTACGGAAGAAGCCCTGCGAAGATACCGACATGGACAAGGGGTTCGACCCCAAGGCGCCGCTGCCGGATGATGAGCCGCTTGAGGGCGCAACGTCAGTGAAAAACGGAGACCCGTTGCCTGCCGTCGGCCTGGTACTATCCGAGGGCCGGCGTCCCGTAGACCCCAAGGCGCGAGGGATTGACAAGGGCGGTAAGGACGCGCAGGGTGCGTCTATTTTATATCCCATGCCGCTCTACGACAACGGCGCCGCGGTTAAGGACGCATCATCCTCGCCAACGGATCCATTTGATCCTGCCCCGGCCTCCGGGACCTCTTCAGGAGAGGCGACGGACGGCCTTCCGCCCCCTGCCGGGCCTGTTGAAAAGCCTGCCTCCGGCCCCGCGGAAGCTGGACATAGGGAAGCGGTCTCTAAAGACACCACCGTTGCCGCGGCCTTTACAATGGGTGCGGCAAAGGGCGCTGACGCTAAAATCGATATCGGTAGCGTTGTCGGCGTAAACCCGGGAAACGGAGCATTGGCCGCCCCCGGGCAGGCGGACGCAGATAACGCGGACGGGCAAGGGGACGGCGTCGATAACGGAGGCACGGAACCGCAGGCCGTCAAGGGGGGATTTCCGAGGTCAGAGCGCCACGGCATGACCTTATCCGGCGTTTCAAGGGACACTCAAGCCACAGGGGCGGAACCCGTCAGGTTCGATAGCAACGCGGAGACGGTCGCCGCGCCGGCCGTTCAAGTCGGCTCTTCTGGCTCCGAGGGCTCCGGACAGAGCGACGGCAACGGGCTTGAAGGCGAGGGGGACCCTAAGGCCCAATTCGTGAAAGACACGGGCCCCTCCGGGACCGCGGCCTTTTCGGTTGATAAGCCGGCGGAGAAGACGTCTTTCGATGCCTCAAAAAATACGGATACCCGGACGCGCAACGCTGCGGCCAATAACGATATCTACGACAGGCTCGACTCAGGGCTGAATATAGCGGTCACAATGGGGGCGAAAGAGGTATCCATCAGCCTCCACCCCGAGCACCTCGGCGCTATCCGCATAAGGCTTAACATGGAGGACCCTTCCTCCAACGCGGTGAGCGCGAGGATAACGGTTGACAGCATGGAGGTGAAGAGGGTGCTCGATACGGACGCCGGGGCGCTTAAGGAAGCCTTCAGCCGCCAGGGCCTGAAGCTCGACGGCTATACGATAGAGCTCGGTAAAAACGCCTTCGGCGCCGACGGAGGCGATAGTTACCATCCAAACGGCGCGGGCGCATGGGGTGGCGGCGGCACAGGGGGTTTCAGGGACGGCCCGGCGTACCAGGGGCCAGGGGGATGGGCCGCCCAAAATGGCGAGATAAAGGAGGACGCGCATAACGGCCCAACACCCAGGTACGCAAGGCCTGGAGGCGTTGGCTCAAGCGGAGTGGACCTGTTCGCATAACAATACAGCGGCGCCGGACGGCGCGGGATAAAGGAGGCGATTTCATGATAGACGGAGTAACTTCTCTATTGAACTCATCAAGCACTTCAAGCACAAGCTCTTCATCGACAAGCTCGACGAGCGGGACGCTCGGCAAGGACGACTTCCTTACGCTCCTCGTCACCCAGCTTGAGAACCAGGACCCGCTCGACCCTACGGACAATACCGAGTTCGTGGCGCAGTTGGCGCAGTTCAGCTCTCTGGAGGGGATAACAAACCTCAATACGACCATGACCACGATGTCCGGCAACTTGACCTCCATGCAGAACTACAGCACCGCGTCCCTCATAGGCAAGTACGTAAAGA
>JACRLF010000133.1 GCA_016235365.1 Deltaproteobacteria bacterium
GGGGCGCAAAAAGCCATGCGATATCATGCGAGTATGATAAAGAGGGTCTTGTTTTTACTCCTGCTGTCGGTATTCGTCCAGTCGTGCGCTTCAGGGCCGCTGTTACAGGCCAGCTTTGACGGCAGGGAGTCTTACCGCTCCCCGGATTTCAAGAGCATATCCGGCGGCACTGTCCTGGGGCTTCTTACGGCGGCAGGCAAGGATGGGAATCTCGAGTACATAAAGCTTCTCGGCGAGTTCGTGGAGGAAGCCATAAGGAAGAACCGCCCCGATCTCAAGGTCACACCGTACTGGCGGAGCCTGAGCGCGATTAACGCCCAGGGGTATACGGCGGAATACGCCGGCATGGTCAT
Source organism: Deltaproteobacteria bacterium (assembly GCA_016235365.1). Classification (GTDB taxonomy): domain Bacteria; phylum Desulfobacterota; class GWC2-55-46; order GWC2-55-46; family GWC2-55-46; genus JACRLF01. The sequence goes on from JACRLF010000133.1 coordinate 354, forward strand.
GGACTACGCCTCCACCGGCATACTCGACAAGAAGGTATTGAACAAGCTCGCCGCCGCCCTGAAAGTCCGGTACTTTATCCAGCCGAGGCTCGTCAAGTTCGAGCAGAGGCAGTCTACACGGTTCAGCTTATTCGGCCTGACGCTCTTTAAGACGCACGAGTCGCAGATAAAGATATATATCGAGATATGGGACGCGCATAGCGGGGAGCTTGTCTGGATCGGCGTCGCGGACACCAATATGGCGAACGAACAGTTCAAGGCCGCCCCCATAGCGTTTGAGCAGGTCGCGAGGTACGCGGTTGAGAATCTGGTGAAAAAGATACCCGAAGGAGGAGAATAAGAAGAGAGATGGTCGAACTGACGCTATCCATAGTAAAGCCCGACGGGGTGCGCAAAAACGTAATCGGAGACGTGATAAACAGGTTCGAGAGGAACGGGCTGAAGGTGGTGGCCCTGAAGATGCATCACCTCTCTAAGAAAGAGGCCGAGGGCTTTTACGCGGTGCACAGGCAGAGGCCTTTTTTCGCGAGCCTCACGGAGTTCATGACGAGCGGCCCGGTGGTGCTGATGGCACTGTCCGGCGAGGACGCGATTAAAAAGGTAAGGGAGCTGATGGGCGCCACAGACCCGGCCAAGGCGGCCCCCGGAACAATAAGGAAGGACCTGGCGGACTCCATAGAGGCGAACATAGTCCACGGCTCGGACGGCCCGGACACGGCGGCGTTCGAGGTCCCGTATTTCTTCAATACGCTGGAAATCCACGGGTAGTTATATATGGAAAACATGGAGAGGATCAAGGCGCACTACGGCTTCACCTCCGGCGACGTCAAGAACCTCATGTCGCTCAGGCCCGTGATGGAGAGGTACCGGGAAGAATTCGTCGTGGAGTTTTACAATTTCGTCAAGAACTTCGAGGAGGCGGAGAAGTTCCTCAAGGACGAGGCCACTGTTAAAAGGCACCAGGACGCCCTCAAGGTCTGGTTCATGAACATGTTCTCCGGGGAGTACGGCAACGGCTACTTCACGGAGCTTGAGAAGGTGGGCTTCGCGCACGTGAAGATATCCCTGCCAGCCCATTACGTGAACGCGGCCTTCCACTTCGTGAAGACCTATACGCGCAGGATACTGCACAAGGAGATACAGAAACACGAAGAGATCGCCTTTCTGGAGCGCTCGGTGGAAAAGATACTCGATATAAACCTCGACGTGTTTACGAGTTCTTATATAGAGGAGGAGAAGAAGTTCTTCCTCTCCCCGAAGGTGGAGTCGTGGCTGATCCAGATGTCCGACCGTTTCTCGCATGGGCTCAATCTGATACTGGTGTTGGGCCTGGTGCTCCTCGGCGTGATGGTCATAGGGCTTTTCGGTTATGACTTCATGCACATATTCCAGAGCGGGGATTTTGAAAAGGGGCTCCTCTCCACCCTCGGAAGTCTTCTTATGCTATGGGTCGTGATAGAGCTAATGGACACCGAGGTAAAGCACCTGAGGGGCGGAAAGCTGACCGTCAAGATATTTATCAACGTCGCCCTCGTGGCGATAATAAGGAAGATACTCATAGCAAGCCTCAAGCACGAAGAGGTCGAGGCGCAACTCTCCCTTGTGGCCGCGCTTGCCGTCCTGGGCGTGGTCTACTGGCTTATAGCCAGGGTGGAGAAGTAGAGCCGGTATTGTACGCATGCGACCCGCCATACCCGGACTATCCGGGTATGGCAATTGTTTTTTATCAGGCTCCATTAACCTCCACTGCCGGCCTAAGCCGCGGGGGCAAGCGAGCGAATAGGAATAGATGCTTCCTTGAAAAATCTCAGAGACTTCACATACCCCGAGCTCCTGCATGAGGTAGAGGCCCTCGGCGAGCGGCCCTACAGGGCCGCGCAGATATACGGATGGGTCTTCCACAGGGACGCGGCCTCGATAGATTCCATGACGGATATCTCCAGGGCCTTGAGGGAGAGGCTCAAGCCCGAGTACCGCATAATGGGCATAGACGTCCTCGACGTGAAGCGGTCTGAGGACGGCACCCGCAAATTCCTATCCTCCATCGAGGACGGGGCCAGGATAGAATCCGTCATCATACCCGAGGAAGGCAGGCTGACGCTGTGCGTCTCGTCCCAGGCCGGGTGCGCGCTCGGGTGCCTTTTCTGCATGACCGGGGCCGCGGGTTTTACGCGGGACTTGAGCCTCTCGGAGATGGCCGGCCAGGTCTTCGCCGCCCGGGGGCTCATTGAGGAGGGCGAGAGGATAACGAACATAGTCCTCATGGGCATGGGCGAGCCGCTCAATAAATACGGCAACGTCATAAGGTTCCTGTCCGTCCTCACGGACGGCAAGGGCATGGGTTTTTCCCATAACAAGGTGACGGTTTCCACTGCCGGGCTTGTCCCTGGCATAAAAAAGCTCGGTCATGACACCAACGTCAACCTCGCGGTTTCGCTCAATGCCACTACAGACGAGGTAAGAAGCCGCATAATGCCCATAAATAAAAAATATCCCATAGCCGAATTATTGTCCGCGCTCAAGGGGTATCCGCTCAAGAACAAGAAGTACATAACCATAGAATACGTGCTTATAAAGGGGATCAACGACACTGCCGACGACGCCAGGAGGCTCATCAGGCTCCTGCGGGGCGTGACGTGCAAGATAAACCTCATCCCGTTCAACCCCTTCCCCGGGGCCGCCTTCGAGCGTCCGGACGCACAGGCGGTCGACGTCTTCCACGGGATAGTCTATGACGCCGGGTATACGGTGATAGTGCGCGCGAGCAAGGGCGCCGACATCGAGGCGGCCTGCGGGCAGTTGAGGGGGCGGAGCGATGTCCGGCAGGCCGCGTCAAATAAAAACAATTGACCCGCATCGGCCCTTGATGGTAAAAATTAACGGCGTGTATTTGAGAAAAAATTAGGCAGAAATGTCCGGAAAGCGGGGGGTAGAGTTCATGGCAAAGGTCGTGGGGGTAATAGGCGGAAGCGGTCTTTATGAGATGGAGGGGCTCACCGATGTGGAGGCGGCGAGGGTAGATACACCTTTTGGAGAGCCGTCCGACGAGTATATAACCGGGATGCTCGGCGACACGAAGATGCTCTTTCTGCCGAGGCACGGAAAAGGCCACAGGCTCAACCCCTCCGAGGTCAACTACAGGGCCAATATCTACGGCATGAAGAAGCTCGGGGCCGAATGGATAATCTCGGTCTCGGCCGTCGGCTCGATGAAAGAGCATATAAAGCCCGGCCATATCGTCATAGTCGATCAGTTCTTCGACAGGACCAGGGGCAGGGCCTCCAGCTTCTTCGGCAACGGGATAGTCGGGCACGTCGAGTTCGCCGACCCCGTATGCCCGGATTTAAGCGGCGTCCTTTACAACGCGGCCGGCAAGGCCGGCGCAATCGCGCACAGGGGAGGGACGTATATCTGCATCGAGGGGCCTCAGTTCTCCACGAGGGCGGAATCGACGATCTACAGGTCCTGGGGCGTGGACGTCATAGGCATGACAAACATCCCGGAGGCGAAGCTCGCGAGGGAGGCCGAGATATGCTATTCGACCGTGGCGCTTTCCACCGATTACGACTGCTGGCACACTACCGAAGAGTCAGTGACCGTAGAGATGATAATCGAGACGCTAAGGAACAACGTAAAGACGGCAAAGGAGATAATAAGGCGGGCGGTCCCGAACATAGTCGCCAAAAGGGAGTGCAAGTGCGCCTCGGCCATGAAGTACGCGACCATCACGGACAGGTCCTCCATCCCGGCAAAGACCAGGGAAGACATGGCGTTGCTCCTCGGGAAGTACCTGTGAGAGGGCCGTTGGCCAAAAGCCCCTCCTGAACGGGGCCTGTGGGGGCGCATCGGGACCTGTTATCAAAATCGAATATGCATAGCGAGCGCATTCCCCGCAGCTTGCTACGGGGTCAAGCGAGCGAATAGAAATTGTTTCCTTACATATCGAAGATTCCCCGCGGCTTGCCGCGGGGAGCTTCAACAGGTTGCGGAAAAACTCAAAATTTATTCAGGCCGCTCAAAAAGCTTCAGATGCAAGGCGTCGAGGAGCGAGGAATGAGGCGTAGTTTAACATTACGCCGCAGTGACGAGCGACGAAGACAACGCCGCAGATGGGGCTTTTTGAGCGGCCTGCGAAGGAGAGGGTATGAGCATTCTCGTAGTAGGTTCCGTGGCTTTTGACTCCGTTGAGACGCCTTTCGGCAAGGCGGACGATGTCATCGGGGGGTCCGCCACATATTTTTCCACCTCGGCGAGCTACTTCTCCGGGGTGAAGCTCGTGGCGGTGGTCGGGGACGACTTCCCCGAAGAGCACATAAGGGACCTCGAGAAAAAAGGGGTGGATACCGGAGGGCTCAAGAGGGTGCCGGGGAGGACCTTCAGGTGGAAGGGGAGGTACGACTTCGACCTGAACCAGGCCCATACGCTCGATACCCAGTTGAACGTATTCAGCACGTTCGACCCGGAGATCCCGGAGAGCTATAAGGAGACCCCGTTCGTCTTCCTCGCCAACATAGACCCTGATCTGCAGTTGAAGGTCCTCGGGCAGGTGAGGAACCCTAAGTTCATCGCCTGCGACACCATGAACTTCTGGATAGAGGGCAAGCCGGAGGCGCTGCGCAGGCTCCTTAAGAAGGTGGACCTCTTCGTGATAAACGAGGGCGAGGCAAGACAGCTTGCCGGGGAGGCGAGCCTTGTCAAGGCCGCCAGGTCGATATTGAAGGAGGGGCCGAAGACGCTCATCATAAAGCGCGGCGAGTACGGGGCGCTGATGTTCAACGGAGGGTCGATATTTTCGGCCCCGGCGTACCCGCTCGAGGACATATACGACCCTACCGGGGCGGGCGACAGCTTCGCCGGGGGGCTCATGGGCTACCTTGCTAACACCGGGGATACGAGCGAGGCCAGCATCAGAAAGGCCATTATATTCGGCAGCGTCATGGCTTCTTTCAACGTGGAGGCCTTCAGCCTCGAGCGCTTAAGCTCCCTGAGCCTCGAGCAGATACGCGCGCGGTACGCCGAATTTAAGTGGTTGACCCATTTCGAGGGGTTGTGATACATTATTTTATATTCTGAAAACCCTGGGGTTTTAGTGTTTCCTTCGGGTATGCTTCCTCGCTATGCGCGTTCAATGATCCGGTAAAACGGGCCCCGAGAAAAGATAACAGTGAAAAACATTCTTAGAAGCGTTTTACTGATACTGGTCTCCTTCGCGATAGTCTCCTGCGCGCATGCCTTCGCCAAAAAAAAGGACGAATCCCTTATCCATTACAGGATGGGGGTGGTCTACTTTAACGACAAGAGTTATACCGACGCCCTCAAGGAATTCACCACCGCCATAGATATCTACCCGGAAGACCCCTCCTACCACAAAGAGCTCGGCCTTACGTACTTCATGAAAGGGATGAACGACGAGGCCATAAAGTCGTTGAGGCAGGCCATATCCCTCAGCCCCAAGTACTCGGAGGCCAGGGTGGCCCTTGCCGCGGTCTATATCGTGGAGAAGAGGTGGGACGACGCGATAGAGGAGTCGAGGCAGGCCCTCGGCAACATCTTTTACAGGACGCCCGAGTTGGCGTACTACAACATGGGCAACGCCTACTTCAACAAGAACGACCTGCAGAACTCGCTGGAGAGCTTCAAAAAGGCCGTTGAGATGAGGCCTAACTATGCCGACGCCTACTATAAGATCGGCTTCGTCCTCGAGAAGATGAACAATATGAAAGAGGCCGCGGATGCGTATGAGAAGGCCGTCAAGATATACCCAGATTACCTTGACGCGCACTTTGCCCTCGGGATCTCCTATCTCAAGCTCAGGGACAAGGCGCAGGCGCTCAAGGCCTTCGAGAGGGTCATCGCTCTGGCGCCGGATAGCGACAAGGCCGCCGAAGCAAAAGAGTATATCAAGCTTATCAAGTGAGGAAGCCCGCGGGTA